>JAXJPE010000078.1:0-2750 GCA_036426035.1 Collinsella sp. | reverse complement strand
GGCGTTGCCGCCAACATCCTGCCTGCCATGGGCTTCGCCATGCTCGGCCGCCTGGTGCTCACCAAGCAGCTCGTGCCCTTCTACTTCCTGGGCTTCCTGCTGTGCTCCTACGCCAACGTGCCCGTCCTGGGCGTCGCCCTGATCGCCATCATCATCGGCATCGACAAGTTCGACCTGCTCGGCCTGGGCGGAGCCCAGCCCCAGCTCTCCGCGGAAGGGGATGAGGACGATGACTTCTAGTCCCGAGAACAAGATCACGCGCTCCGACCTCGTCAAGAGCGCCGTCAACGTCGGCGCCCTGGGCATGGAGTTCTCCTGGACCTACTACAAGCAGATGAACATCGCCTTCTGCCTGATGGTCGCCAACATGCTCAAGAAGATCTACGCCGGCCGCCCCGACGACTACGCCGAGGCCCTGCACCGCCACTGCGCGTTCTTCAACATCACCGTCCAGTTCGCCCCGTTCGTCGGCGGCATCGCGATGGCCATGGAGGAGAAGGTCGCCCGCGGCGAGATCGAGCCCGAGAGCGTCAACGACGTCAAGGCCGCCCTCATGGGCCCGCTGTCCGGCATCGGCGACTCCATCTTCCTGTCGACGCTGCGCGTGGTCGCCGCCGCGGTGGGCATCAGCCTGTGCCAGGCCGGCAACCCCTTCGGCCCCATCGCCTTCCTGCTCATCTACAACGTCCCCGGCTTCGCGCTGCGCGTCTGGGGCGCCGTCAAGGGCTACGAGCTGGGCGTGGGCTTCCTGGACGAGGCCCAGAGGACCGGCCTCATGCAGAAGATCATGACCTGCGTGGGCATCGTGGGCGTCATGGTCGTGGGCGCCATGTGCAAGGACATGTTCTGGGCCAGCATCCCGGTGGCCATCGGCTCGGGCGAGGACGCCCAGACCCTCCAGGACATCCTGGACGGCATCATGCCCGGCATGCTCGGCATGATCGCCTTCTGGCTGTACTACTGGCTGCTGTCCAAGAAGATCAACCCCATGGTGCTGATCGTTGCCACCATGGTCGTGGGCATCATCGGCGCGTTCTTCGGCGTGCTGGCGTAAGGGCCCGGCTGCATAGATTTTCGTTGCAACCTGGAAAGGGGATGGAGCAGGCCTATGCCCTCCATCCCCTTTTTGTATAGAAGGAGTTCGTATGTTCGCGAAGGATCGCGAAGCAATGCGCCTGACGCCGGCAGAGGTCAGGCTGATTCTTATTGAGTCCCTGCAGTGGTGTGCCAACAACGCGGTCTACTTTTTGGGGCTTATCGGTGCGGCCACGTATGATCTGGCCGGCACGGCCTTTTTGGTTGCCGCCATTACGCTCGTGCGCAATCTTATGACGTCGGTGGGCAATATGGTGTCGGGCTCGGTCATCGACCGCTTTGGACCGCGCCGGACGTCATTTGTGACGTGCGTGATTACGGCTGTGCTATCGCTTGGCGTGGGGTTGGCGCCGTTGTCTGTCCCCGGGCTTGTGTTTGCCGCGTGCGTCTTGGGACTTGCGGGCGGCTTTATCAACACCTGCACGCATGCGTTTCCGGGATACCTGGAGTCGACCACCGAGGGCCGTACCCGCGTGAACGGCCTCATGGTGTTCTACAGCAATATTGCCTATACCGCTGGCCCGCTGCTCGGCGGTGCCATCGTGAGCTGTTTTGCCACGCAATCGGTCTATCTGCTCATGGCGGGCATGATGGGTGTGGCGGCCGTGCTCTCCTTGGGCTGTCACGAGTGTGTTGCTCCCGCAAAAGGGGAGAAGCCGAAGGGCGGTATTTTGGGCGGCATGGCCGAGGGTGCGCGACTTACGTTTCGCGACCACGACTTGCGCCTCATCTTTATATCGGGCTTTTTGGGTTTCTTTGCGTTCGGCGCGTTCGATTCGCTGGAGTCGTTGTTCTACCGCGATGTGCTCAACGTGGATATCGTCTGGCTGGGCTGGCTGTCCTCGGTCGTGGGCCTCACTTCCTCGGTGGGTGCGTTCATCCTGACCAAGCTTTCTGCTCGCCATGTCAACCTGCGATTGCTGCTCGGCGCGCTCATGGCCGTGGGCATTGGGTCCATGGTGTACGTGGGCACCGATATGCTGGGGGTCGCGATTATCGGTCAGGCGATTAACGGTCTGGCCTGGGGGTTCCTGGAGCCGCTGCAGATGATCTTGATTCAGGAGCGTGCCGACATCAAATACCTGGGGCGCATTACCGGCTTTGTGCGTTTTGGCCTGATGAGCGCCGGGGTGCTGCCGCTGCTGGCGGCTCCATTTTTGGCGGAGGCTTTGGGCGTCCAGGCGGTACTGTTTGGAGCATCGACCATTATTGCGCTGGTAGGAACGCTGTTCTTTGTCACACAAGGGAGACGCCGGGGGCGTTAGCTATACATCAAATTCTAATTTAATACCACTCACCAGAGAATTTCGACCGTTCACCGAGGATTGGAACAGATTGAAAAGTGGTATTAAAAACACGTTGGGTGTATGTCTATAATTGGTATCGAAAAGAAACGCGATGTATAGATTCGCGTGCAGGACAGAAAGGAAAAGCCATGAAGGAAACCGAGAAGATCGAGATCATGCACTTTAGCCAGGAGGGCTACGTCGAGGACGGCAAGAACGTCTACGAGGCCGGCAAGAAGATGACCGCGCTCGCCGACAAGGTCGCCGACGAGGGCTACGACGCCGTGTTCCTGATGGGCGTCGGCGGCACCTGGGACGAGCTCATGCAGCTCGAGTACCTCATGAACAAGTTCGGCGACCGCGACCTCG
>JAXJPE010000077.1:0-10346 GCA_036426035.1 Collinsella sp. | reverse complement strand
GTATCAAGGCTGCCCTGCCCACCATCAACTACCTCGTTGAGCACAACGCTCGCGTCATCCTCATGAGCCACCTCGGCCGTCCCGAGGGCACTGGCTTCCAGCCCGAGCTGTCCCTTGAGCCCGTCGCCAAGAAGCTCGCTGAGCTCTCTGGTCTCGACGTTGCCTTTGTCGCCGACACCTACGGCGAGAAGGCTGCTGAGGCTGTCGCCGCCGTCGAGCCGGGCAAGGTTCTCGTTCTCGAGAACGTCCGTTTTGACAAGCGTGAGAAGAAGAACGATCCCGAGATCGCCAAGAAGCTCGCTTCCTATGGTGACGTCTTCGTTCTCGATGCCTTCGGCACCGCTCACCGCGCCCAGGGTTCCGTCGTGGGCCCCGCCGCTTACCTGCCTGCCGTCGCCGGCTTCCTGCTCGAGAAGGAGGTCGACACGCTGACCGGCATCTTCGCCGAGCCCGAGCGTCCCTTCGTCGCCATCGTCGGCGGTTCCAAGGTTTCCTCCAAGATCGGCGTTCTCGATCACCTCATCGACTCCGCCGACACCCTGATCATCGGTGGCGGTATGGCCTACACCTTCTTCCTGGCTCAGGGCCTGTCCGTCGGTCAGTCCCTCAAGGAAGAGGACTGGGTCGAGCGCGCCGGCGAGATGCTCAAGAAGGCCGAGGAGAAGGGTGTCAAGATCCTGCTCCCCATCGACAACCGCGTTGCCGATCACTTTGGCGAGGACGCTGTCCCCGAGGTTGTCGCTTCCGACGCTATCCCCGACGATCGTGAGGGCATGGACATCGGCCCCAAGACCGAGGAGCTCTACGCCGAGGCCGTCAAGGGCGCCAAGACCGTGTTCTGGAACGGCCCCATGGGCGTCTTCGAGTTCGACAACTTCGCTCACGGCACCCAGGCTATCGCCGAGGCTGTTGCCGAGGCCGACTGCACCTCGATCATCGGCGGTGGCGACTCTGTCGCAGCTGTCAACAAGTTCAACCTGGCCGACAAGATGAGCTGGATCTCCACCGGTGGCGGCGCTTCCATGGAGCTCGTCGAGGGTAAGGCCCTGCCCGGAGTGGAGGCGCTTCTCGATGCCTAATCGCACCCTTCTTATCGCTGGTAACTGGAAGATGAACAACGACGTCGCCGAGGCTGCCAAGCTCGCCGACGAGCTGGCTCAGGCTCTGCCCGAGGTACCGGCTGGCGTCGAGGTGCTCGTCTGCCCTCCGACCATCGACATCACCACGGTTCATGACCGCATTCAGGCTGCCCCCATCGCCCTCGGTGCACAGAACGTGTACTGGGAGGCCAAGGGTGCCTTCACCGGTGAGTCCTCTTGCGACATGCTCAAGTCCGCTGGCTGCACCTACTGCATCATCGGTCACTCCGAGCGTCGCGACTACTTCCACGAGACCGACGAGGACCAGAACAAGAAGGCCAAGGCTCTCGTTGCCGCCGGCCTTGTTCCCGTCTTCTGCTGCGGCGAGTCCCTCGAGGTCCGCGAGGCCGGCACCTATGTCGAGCACGTCGTGAACCAGGTCAAGGCTGGCCTTGCTGGTCTTGAGATCACCTGCCCCAAGCAGGTCGTCGTCGCCTACGAGCCCATCTGGGCCATCGGCACCGGCAAGACCGCTACCGCCGAGGACGCTCAGGAGGTCTGCGGCGCTATCCGTGAGACCCTCAAGGAGATGTTCGGCGAGGAGCTCGCTAACGGCATCCGCGTGCTGTATGGCGGTTCCGCCAAGCCCGGAAACATCGCCGAGCTCGTCGCCAAGCCCGACGTTGACGGCGCCCTCGTGGGCGGCGCTTCGCTCAAGGCTGCTGACTTCGCCTCTATGGTCGTCAAGGCAGGCGAGTAGGACATATGGCACAACGTCATCTTCCTGCACTCCTGATTATCATGGATGGCTGCGGCCTTGCTCCGGCCGATGGCGAGAACGCCGTCGCCGCTGCCAAGACGCCCTTCCTTGATGGCCTGTACGAGAAGTACCCCCACACCACGCTCGGTGCTTCGGGCGAGGACGTGGGCCTTCCCGACGGCCAGATGGGTAACTCCGAGGTGGGTCACCTCAACATCGGTGCCGGCCGCATCGTGTTCCAGGAGCTTTCGCGCATCAACAATGCCATCAAGGACGGCTCCATCGCCAAGAACGAGGTTTTCGTCAAGGCTATGGACGATGTCAAGGCTGACGGCAAGACCCTTCACCTTATGGGCCTTATGAGCCCTGGCGGTGTTCATTCCCATATGAACCACGTCGAGGCTCTGGTCAAGATGGCTGCCCAGCATGGCGTCAAGACCGTTCGTGTCCACGCCTTTATGGACGGCCGCGACGTCGACCCGCAGTCCGGTGCTGGCTACATGAGCGAGTTCTGCGCCTTCCTGGCTAAGATCTCCGAGGAGACCGGTTGCGACGCTCGCGTCGCCACCGTCTCGGGCCGCTATTGGGCCATGGACCGCGACAACCGTTGGGAGCGCATCCAGCGTGCCTACGACGTCATGGTCAATGCGTCCGATGCCGATACCGACCCCGTTGCCGGCATCAAGGCCTACTACGAGAAGGATCCGCGCGGCGACGAGTTCGTCGAGCCCTTCGCTGCCCACAATGAGGGCATCCACGAGGGCGACGCGGCCATCTTCTTCAACTTCCGTCCCGACCGCGCCCGTCAGATGACCCGCGTGTTCATCGACAAGGAGTTCGACGGCTTTGAGCGCGAGCAGATCAAGCTCTCGCACTTTGTGACGATGACCGAGTACGATCCGACGTTTGACGTCGAGGTCGCCTTCCCCAAGACGTTCCCCGAGAACGTCCTGGCCGACGTCATCGCCGCCAATGGCCTGAAGCAGCTGCACACTGCCGAGACCGAGAAGTACGCCCACGTGACGTTCTTCCTCAACGGCGGCATCGAGGAGCCCAAGGAGGGCGAGGAGCGCGTGCTCGTCGCTTCCCCCAAGGTCGCTACCTACGATCTGCAGCCCGAGATGAGCGCTCCCGAGGTTACCGAGAAGCTTGTCGCCGCCATCAACGAGGATCGCGCTGATTTCTACATCGTGAACTTCGCGAACTGCGACATGGTTGGTCACACCGGTGTCTTCGACGCTGCCGTTAAGGCCGTCGAGGCTGTTGACGATGCCCTGTCCAAGGTTGTCCCGGCGATTCTCGCCAAGGGCGGCTTTGCGTTGATTACCGCCGACCACGGCAACGCCGATCACATGTTTGACGTTGCTTCCGACGGTTCCAAGCATCCGTTTACGGCTCACACCACCAACCGCGTGCCGTTCATCATCGTTGATGAGAAGGCACAGCTCACCGGTATCGAGGACGGTCGTCTATCCGATATCGCCCCGACTATGCTCACCATGGCTGGTCTGGAGCCTTCCGCCGAGATGACGGGCCGCGTGCTCGCCGCCGAGGCCTAAAAGAAAACGCCAAGCGTTTCTTTGAAGGGGGTTGTCCATATTCGGGCAACCCCCCCCTTTTTGGTATTTCTGCCATATCTGCCCCGTCCCCAAATGGCAGGTGGGGGAGTGTCGGGGGTTGTGGTACAGTACTGGAGATTGAATTGTTCTATTAAGGAGCTTATCTATGGGTCCGTTCCAGATTCTTCTGTTTGTCGTTTGGGCTGTCTCTGCCGTGGCGCTGACGATTCTCGTCCTGATGCATTCCGGTAAGGGTACCGGCGTTTCGGATATGATTGCCAGTTCGCTGTATAACTCCAGCTCAGCCACAGGCGTCATGGAGCAGAACCTTGACCGCCTGACCGTCATCATGGCTGTCGTGTTTGCCGTGTGCGTCGTGCTGTGCATGTTCTTCTTCCCGCAGGGCATCGTGGGCTACTAATCACGAACCGCATAAATACTTGAAAAGGGTCCCGCAAGTGCGGGACCCTTTTTGTTTACATATTTGTAACAGAGTCAAAATATCCTCATATACTTCGCCCAACTAAAGAAAATCTCGACCGTTAACCGGAATTAGCCCCAAATCGTGCATAAAATGCGCTACTGTATTGCAATACGTTGGTCCGCTTTGTATAACCAGCCAAAACGGCGGACCGCGTTTGAATGGTTCGATTGGGCTGTCTTGACGTTGCCCGACCGAACTTACTTTGTCCTATCTCATAAGGAGGATGGCATGGCTGATTCTATGTTCCACCAGCCCGTTATGGGTCGTCGCGCCTTTGTCGGCGGTACCCTTGCTGCGAGCTCCATGGCTTTTCTTGCCGCATGCGGCAAGAAGGGCGGCGACGCTTCCGGTTCTGAGTCCGGTTCGACGCTGAACTTCTACATCAACAACCCGGTCTGCATCGACCCCTATAACGTCCAGGAGGACCAGGGCACTCAGGTCGAGTACCAGCTCTTTGATGCTCTGACCTCTTATGACGCCGAGAAGGGCGAGATCGTTCCGCTGGCTTGCGAGTCCTTTGAGGCCAACGACGACGCCACCGAGTTCACCTTCAAGATCAAGAAGGCCAAGTTCCACAACGGTGACGACGTTACCTCCAAGTCCTTCAAGCTCGGTTGGGAGCGTCTGGTCAACACCAAGTCGGCCATCGCTACCGAGTACGGCCCTTCCGAGGTCTCCTATCACCTTTCTATGGTCGAGGGCTATGACGACCTGCTTGCCGGTAACGCTACCGAGCTCAGCGGTGTTACTTGCCCCGACGATGAGACCCTCGTCGTCAAGCTGTCTTCCGCTTACGCCGACTTCCCCTTCGTCGCCTCTCACCCGGCTCTGGCCCCGGTTCCCGAGTGCGCCGAGTCCGATGTCAAGAGCTTCTATCTTGCACCGGTCGGTAACGGCCCGTTCATGATGGACGGCAAGTGGGAGGATGGTCAGGAGATCAACCTCAAGAAGTTCGACGATTACTATGGCGACAAGGCCAAGATCGATGGCATCCACTTCCAGGTCATCAAGGACATGGAGACTGCTTACAAGGAGTTCCAGGCCGGTAACCTCGATGTCTGCGACGTTCCCGTTGCTCAGATCGATGCCGCCAAGAAGGATCGCGGCGTGTCCAAGGACGGCTACACCATGGGTGACGGCGAGCGCATGCTGCTCGGCGCCGAGCCTTCCACGTACTATCTGACCTGCAACACCACGGCCGAGCCGTTCAACAACGCCGACCTGCGTAGGGGCATCTCCCTGGCCATCAACCGTGAGGCCATCTGCAAGACCATCTTCAAGGGTACCCGTACCCCTGCCGACGGCATTGTTCCTCCGGGCATCGATGGCTACAAGGAGGGCGCATGGGAGTTCTGCGCCTACGATGTCGACAAGGCTAACGAGTACCTCGACAAGGTTGCTCCCGCTGGCGCTAACGGGGATCGTGGCATTAGCGTGACCCTTTCCTACAACCAGGACGGCGGTCACAAGGAGATCATGGAGTCCATCATCGGTGACCTCGCCAAGGTTGGCGTTACCGCTGTCTCCGATACCCCTGAGTGGTCTGCCTTGCTCGAGCAGTACCAGAACTTTAACTATCAGTTCGGTCGTCTGGGTTGGATTGCCGACTACCCGATTATGGACAACTTCCTGTATCCGCTGTTCCACTCTGATTCCCTCGGTGGCGACAACCGCTCCGGTTACAACAACCCCGAGTTCGACGCCAAGGTCGACGAGGCTCGTACTATTGTTGACGACGAGGAGCGCGTCGCTAAGATGCAGGAGGCCGATGCAATGGTCGCTGCCGACTGCCCGGTCATCCCGGTGATGTTCTACACGCACACCATTGTCGGCTCCGATCGCATCAAGCACCTCTATGTCGATCCGCAGAAGCACGCCGAGCTGGGTACCGCTGAGCTCGCCTAAGAGTTTGCAGCTTCCGTGAGGGTCAAGTATTTACGTAGACCTCATGGGAAACATACAGTTCTCCCTAACCTGGGGTAAACTGGCTGATGGTAATTTTGGGATGCCGGTCTGGCGATCGGCATCCCATTTAGGTTAATCCCTAGATAGGGGAGTGGTATGGGTAAGTACATCGTTAAACGTGTGCTTCAGTTCATCCCGGTATTTTTGGGCGTTACGCTGATTCTGTTCGCCCTTCAGAATATCGTGCCGGGAGATCCGATCAAGCTGATCGGTGGAGACAAGGCTCTGTCCCCCGAGGTGGAGCTTCAGCTTCGCGTCCGCTATCACCTGGTCCAGTCGGACGAGGACGGCAACGCGATCCTTGACGAGAACGGCGACCCCGTTCAAACGTCGCTCGTGGACCGTTACTTGTATTACATGAACGGCCTGCTTCATGGCGATCTGGGCAATTCGTATCAGCGCAAGCTGCCGGTTACGGAAATCTTTGCCCAGAAGTATCCGTATACGGTCAAACTTGCCGCGTGCGCCATCGTGCTCGAGGCAATTATGGGTATCGGTGCGGGTATCATTTCGGCGGTAAAGCGTTATTCCTTCTGGGATATTTTGGTAACGCTCACCACGTCGATCCTCGTTGCGGTCCCGGCCTTCTGGCTCGGTATGTTGCTGCAGCTGTTCTTTGGCGTCATCCTCAAGGACGCCACGGGTGGTGCAATCTCCATGCCGATCTCGGGTGCCGGCGGTTCCAGCTCTCAGTATCAGGATTGGATGCACTATGTGCTTCCGACCATTACGCTGGCTTCGGTTTCGACCGCTTATGCTGCGCGCATTATGCGCTCGCAGCTGCTTGACGTCATGAACCAGGATTACATCCGTACGGCAAAGGCCAAGGGTCTCTCCAATCGTGCGATCATCGTCAAGCATGCGCTTAAGAATGCACTCATCCCCGTCGTTACCTATATTGGTGTCGACTTTGGCGGCATGCTTTCGGGCGCCATCCTGACCGAGACGGTCTTCAACTGGCCCGGTATCGGCTATGAGGTCTATCGCGCCATTAGCATGCGTGACTGGCCCATCGTTATGGGCGGCGTTACGCTCATCGTTGTCGTCGTCATGGTGATCAACCTGCTCGTCGACATTAGCTATGCATTCCTCGACCCGCGCATCCGCCTTGGCGGTCCGTCGGATAAGGCCTAAGGGAGGTACGTCTCATGCAGGAAACTGATTCTCAGTCTCAGGAGCAGGCTACCGCCACCAAGGTCGCATCTGCTCCCGCCAAGTCCCGCACGCTGTGGGGCGACGCTTTTAAGCGTCTTCGTAAGAACAAGCTCGCCGTTATCGGTGTCTGCTGGATCATCATCGTCGTTGTGGTTGCCCTGACCGCAGATCTGTGGGCTAAGCCCTGGCTCGGTTCGCCGACGGCTTCCGATTCGACCACCATGGCCGAGACATCGCTACTGGCTCCGTGTGCCGAGCACCCGTTTGGCACCGATGCCCTCGGTCGCGACATTCTCGTCCGCGTTATCTACGGTGCACGCGTTTCGCTTTCTGTCGGTATCATGGCCACCGCCATCTCCACATTGATCGGCCTGGTCATGGGCGCCCTGGCCGGTTTCTACGGCGGCATTTGGGATACGATCATCATGCGCTGTGCGGACATCTTCCTGGCGTTCCCGTACGTGCTGTTCGTTGTCGCCATGATCGCCGTTATCGGCCGTGGTCTTCAGAACGTCTTTATCGCCATCGGCATTCTTGGCTGGCCTTCGATTGCGCGCGTCTTCCGCTCTGCAATCTTGACGGTCAAGGAAAACGACTATGTTGATGCAGCGCGCGCGATGGGTGCATCTGATGCTCGTATCGTCGTGCGTCACATCTTCCCGAACTCCGTCGCCTCCATCGTGGTCTACGCGACCATGAACATTGGTGGCGCCATTCTGACCGAGTCCGCTCTGTCCTTCCTCGGCATGGGCGTTATTCCGCCTACGCCTTCGTGGGGCTCCATGATTCAGGACGGTCAGCAGTATCTTCTGACCGCTCCCTGGATGATGATCATGCCCGGTCTGGCAATTCTCTCGACGGTGCTCGCCTTCACCCTGCTGGGTGACGGTCTGCGCGACGCCCTCGACGTCAAGATGAAGGACGCATAAGGATGAAGAAGAACAAGAACTATGTGGACCTGAAGGACCAGCCGGTTCCTGAGGGCCAGCATCTGCTCGAGGTCGATGACCTTAAGATGTATTTCCACACCGAGGATGGCGTTGTTCGCGCTGTCGACGGTGTCTCCTACACGCTCGATCGCGGCGAAACCCTGGGCGTCGTCGGTGAGTCCGGCTCCGGTAAGTCCGTGACCGCCATGACCATCATGGGCCTCATCTCGATGCCTCCGGGAAAGATCGAGGGCGGTGACGTTCGCTATCGCGGCCGCTCCATCCTCGAAATGACCGAGGAAGAGATGCAGCACATTCGCGGCAACGATATCGCGATGATCTTCCAGGATCCTATGACCTCCTTGAACCCGGTCTATAAGATCGGCAGGCAGGTGGGCGAGGGTCTTCGTCTGCACCGTGGCTACTCCAAGCAGGAGGCGCTCAAGCGTGCCACCGAGCTTTTGGACCTCGTGGGTATCCCCGAGCCCGAGAAGCGCGTCAATGAGTATCCGCACCAGTTCTCTGGCGGTATGCGTCAGCGAGTCATGATTGCCATGGCCCTTGCCTGCGATCCCGATATTCTGATTGCCGACGAGCCCACGACTGCCCTGGACGTTACCATCCAGGCTCAGATTATCGAGCTCATGCAGGAGATGCAGGAGAAGAACGGCAACGCCATCATCATGATTACCCATGACCTGGGTGTTGTCGCCGATATGGCCGATAAGATCATGGTTATGTACGCCGGCCGCCCCGTTGAGTTCGGTACTGCTGAGGAAATCTTCTACGAGAGCCGCCACCCCTACACCTGGGGTCTTATCCGCTCCATCCCGGAGCAGGCAATCGAAGAGAAGAAGCCGCTGACCCCGATTCACGGCAACCCGCCTTCGCTCATGAACCTGCCTGAGGGCTGCGTCTTCTCTCCTCGTTGCCCCTACGCGACGGACAAGTGCCGCAAGCAGCGCCCTGAGCGCGTTGTCACCGAGTCCGGTCACTATTCTGCGTGCCACTATTCCGGTGACCCCGAGTTCCTCAAGAACGCTCCTGAGACGTCCCGTACGCGCAAGGATTCCAAGAAGGGAGGCGAGGCGTAAATGGCAGACAATAACGAGCGCACTCCACTGCTGAAGGTCGAGCACCTCTCCAAGGAGTTTCCCGCAGAGTCCGGCATGTTCGCCAAGCGTTTTTCCAAGCGCGTCGTCTCTGCTGTAAACGACATCTCTTTTGAGATTTATCCTGGCGAGACCTTTGGTCTGGTTGGCGAGTCTGGTTGCGGTAAATCCACCACGGGCCGCACTATCATGCGTCTGACCAAGCCGACCGCCGGCAAGGTGTTCTTCCAGGGCAAAGATGTTGCCGAGATGAGCAAGCATGAGATCAAGGACATGCGTCGTGAGATGCAGTTTATCTTCCAGGATCCTTATGCTTCGCTCAACCCTCGTATGACCATCGGTGAGATTGTCTCCGAGCCCATGACCATTCATGGTGTGGGTACCAAGGAGGAGCGCATTGAGCGCGTCCGTGAGCTTCTCGACGTCGTTGGACTGAACCCCGAGCACATCAACCGCTATCCGCATGAGTTCTCGGGCGGCCAGCGTCAGCGTGTCGGTATTGCCCGCGCTTTTGCGCTGAAGCCCAAGCTGATTATCTGTGACGAGCCGGTATCCGCTCTGGATGTGTCCATTCAGGCCCAGGTTCTGAACCTGCTCAAGGAACTGCAGGACAAGTTCGGTACCGCGTATCTGTTTATCGCACACGACCTGTCCGTCGTACAGCACATCTCCGATCGCGTTGCCGTTATGTATCTGGGTAAGATGGTCGAGGTTTCGGACTGGAAGACGCTCTACAGCGAGCCTCACCATCCGTACACGCAGTCGCTGCTGTCTGCCGTGCCGGTTCCCGATCCTGATATCCAGAAGACCCGCAAGCGCATCATCCTCGCTGGCGATCCGCCGTCGCCGCTGGATCCGCCGACCGGCTGCCGTTTCCACACGCGTTGCCCGATCGCGCAGGGTATCTGCTCCGAGAAGCTCCCCGAGTTTAAGGAAGTTGCACCGGGTCACTGCTGCGCCTGCCACTTCGCCGAGCCGTTCCCGATCAAGGAATCGCACATCGACCTGTAGTCGGTTGTTCTCGTCCGGGCCCGCCCTGGTGTTTCTTTTCAGAACGTCCTCGGACATGAAAGAACCCCCGCTGCGCACTACGTGCGGCGGGGGTTCTTTCGTCCTGACGCTCCTATTTGGCAAGGTGTTTTTTAGAATCCATTTTGCGCTCGGCCTCGAAGGCCCGCCTGTCCCAATCGAGCGGAAGCCCGGCCTCGACCCATGCCTCGTAGGCCCTCCTTATGGGCTTGAGCTCCCTTTGTCCCCTCTCCAGCATCGAGATGTACTTCTCGCTGGTGCCCAGTATGGACGC
>JAXJPE010000076.1:0-7928 GCA_036426035.1 Collinsella sp. | reverse complement strand
GTTTTGTTTTGGCGGGTTGGATATCGGTATGACCGGTGCGCGCCCGCGCCGGATAACCTGCCAAAGCAAACCCGTCTCCAACCGGAAGCTCTAGAACACGAAAGCGAGGACTTTGATGGCACAGTATCAGCTGCCCAACGACTTCTTCTTTGGCGCTGCTATGTCCGGCCCGCAGACTGAGGGTCAGTGGAACCAGGGCGGCAAGCTCGAGAACCTGTGGGACACCTGGTCCATCCAGGATCTGGGCTCGTTCTACAACTGCGTTGGCTCTTACGCCGGCAATGACTTTATGGCCAAGTACCAGGAAGACCTTCGCATTTTGAAGGACTTGGGCCTGGATACCTATCGCACTTCCATCCAGTGGAGCCGTCTGCTCGATGCCGACGGCAACCTTAATGAGGAGGGCGCCGCGTGGTATCACGAGTTGTTCCGCGCCTCTCGCGAAGCCGGCCTGGAGCCGTTTGTCAACTTGTACCACTTTGACATGCCCACCTACCTTTTTAACCGTGGCGGCTGGGAGAGCCGTGAGGTTGTCGAGGCTTACGCACATTACGCCGACGTCGCCTTCCACGAGTTTGGCCAGGAGATCAAGTACTGGTTCACCTTTAACGAGCCCATCGTCGAGCCCGAGCAGCGCTATCAGGAGGGCGTGTGGTTCCCGCAGCTCCACGACTTTAGCCGCGCTCGCACCGTGCAGTATCACATCTCGCTGGCACATGCGCTGGCCGTGGCCAACTACCGTCGCGCCTATGACGAGGGCGCCGTTCGCAGCGATGCCAAGATCGGCATGATCAACTGCTTTACCCCGGTCTACACCAAGGAGAACCCCAGCGAGGCGGACCTCGAGGCCGTGCGTATGACCAGCGGCATCAACAACCGCTGGTGGCTCGACCTCATTACCAAGGGCGAGCTTCCCGCCGACGTGCTCGACAGCCTGGCCGAGGGCGGCGTTAAGCTTCCGTTCCGTGCCGGCGACCAAGAGATTCTTAAGCAGGGTGTTGTCGACTGGCTCGGTTGCAACTACTACCACCCCACGCGCGTTCAGGCGCCGGCGAGCAAGATCGACCAGTACGGTCTGCCGCACTTTGCCGACGAGTACGTGTGGCCCGACGCCGTTATGAACGAGAGCCGCGGCTGGGAGATCTACCCGCAGGGCCTCTACGACTTTGGCATGGACTGCGCTAAGAACTACCCCGATCTTGAGTGGTTCGTTTCCGAGAACGGCATCGGCATCATGGACGAATACAAGAACCGAGACGCCGAAGGAACCATCCAGGATGACTACCGCGTCGACTTTGTACGCCAGCACCTGGAGTGGGTTGCCAAGGCAATTGCCGAGGGCGCCAAGTGTCGTGGATACCATTATTGGGCCGTCATCGATAACTGGTCTTGGGCGAATGCCTTTAAGAACCGTTACGGTTTTGTCGAGGTCGACCTTATGGACGGCTACAAGCGCCGCCTTAAGAAGTCGGCAGCTTGGCTCAAGCAGGTCGCCACGACTCACGTGGTTGATTAGCGAACGGGCGAACGCCCAGACCGCGCGCCGCTGCGCGCAACACATGGCACATCTGGTGGCAGAGGGCGACAGACCACCGTGCGCATAGGAAAAGGCCGGATTTGAAAGTTAGGAGCAATCATGGCCAGTGACAATGGAAAGAGCTTCCTCGACAAGTTTGCCGAGGTCTCTGCGAAGGTGGGAAACCAGGTTCACCTGCGTTCCCTGCGTGACGCCTTCGCGACCATCACGCCGCTCTATATCCTTGCGGGTATCGCGGTTCTTATTAACAACGTCGTGTTCCCTCTGTTCCCGCTCGATGCGGCGGGCCTTGCCAACCTTCAGACGTGGGGTTCGGCAATTACGCTGGGCACCCTCAACGTCTCTGCCATCATCTTGGCTGGACTGATTGGCTACAGCCTCGCTAAGAACGAGCGCTTCGATAACCCGCTCGCTTGCGTGGTCGTCGCCATCTCCGCTTTCGTCATCATGATGCCGCAGCAGATCACCGCCACGCTTGCCGCCACGAGTCCGCTGCTCACCGACAAGATTACCTCTGCCGAGGTCACGGGCGCCCTTTCGACTGCCAACACCGGTACCAACGGTCTGTTCGCGGCCATTATCATCGCCCTGCTCTCCGTTACGCTCTTCATTAAGATTTCCGGCGTCGAGAAGCTCAAGGTCAAGCTGGGCGAGGGTGTGCCTCCCGCGGTCTCCAACTCCTTTAACGTCATGATCCCGATGCTGCTCAACCTCTCGATCTTCGCCATTGCCGCGGCTCTGCTCGCCGTGTTTGCCGGCACCGATCTGTGCACCATCATCTCCACGTGCATCTCCAACCCGCTCAAGAGCATCATGAACGCCGGTCCGTGGGCTGTTATCCTCATCTACACCCTTGCTAACCTGCTGTTCTGCGTCGGTATTCACCAGTCCACCATCTCTGGCGCTACCGTCGAGCCGATCCTGACCATGCTCATCGTCGACAACATGGCTACCTTTGCCGCCGGTGGCACCATCCAGCCCGATCACTACATGAACATGCAGATCGTTAACAGCTTCGCCCTCATCGGCGGCTCGGGCTGCACCCTCATGCTTCTGCTCGACACGCTCCTGTTCTCCAAGAACAAGGCTTCCGAGACCGTTTCCAAGATGGCTATCCTGCCTGGTCTGTTCAACATCAACGAGCCGGTTATCTACGGTTACCCCATCGTGTACAACCTGCCGCTCATGATCCCGTTCGTCCTTCTTCCCGATCTGTTCATCGGCATCACCTATGGCCTTACCTGCGCAGGCATCATCAGCCCCTGCATCGCCCAGGTGCCCTGGACCATGCCTCCCGTCATCAATGCCCTGCTCGCTACGGGCTTTGACTGGCGCGCCGGCGTGTGGCAGGCTATCGAGCTTGTCATCGGTATGGCTGTCTACCTGCCCTTTATGAGGATCTCCGAGAAGGCCATCGCCAAGCAGGAGGCCCTTGCCGAGCAGAACGCCTAAACGTTCGTTTTCCCTTTCACCTTTGCGGGCGCCGGTACGCGGTGCCGGTGCCCGCACCTCTCTTTTGCGTAAGGGCGCAGAAGGAGGGCACAATAACCGCAAGGAATACAACCAGTCGTCGTCTGCGCGCCGCGCAGTTATAAGGAGGAAACCATGAAGAAGATCATGCTCTGCTGCAATGCCGGTATGTCCACGAGCCTGCTGGTCCAGAAGATGCAGGCCGAGGTTGCGAACCGTGGTCTGGATATTGAGGTCGAGGCTCGTCCCATGAACGAGGCCCACGATCACCTGGACGAGTGCGACATGTTGCTGCTTGGCCCGCAGATCGGCTACACCAAGGGCGATTTTGAGAAGGAGGCCGCCGGTCGTTTTCCGGTCGAAGTCATCAACATGGTCGACTACGGCCGCATGAACGCTGCCGGCATCATCGACCACTGCGTCAGCGTGATGGGCTAGGTGCTCCGCATGGACGATATGAACGAACTGCAGATGACCTGCTTTGAGATCATCAGCTACGTCGGTACCGCCAAGAGCATGTACATCAATGCCGTGCAAAAGGCCAAGGAGGGCGATTTTGACGCCGCCGAGGAGCTTATCAAGCAGGGCGACGAGGCCTATAACGGTGGTCACGATGTTCACATGGGGCTTCTGAAGAAGGAGGCCAACGGCGAGCGTAACGGCGAGGCCCCGTTGATTCTGCTGCATGCCGAGGACCAGATGGCCGGTACCGAGACCATGCGAGTCATGGCGACGGAGCTCATCGAGGTTCACAAGCAGCTGCAGGCACTTCAGGCCTAGTCGGCGTTATCGCCGCGATGGACCGTGCGGTCCAACAGACAACATAGTCCCTTTGACGGGCGCCGGGAGTCACCGCCTCCCGGCGCCCTTATTTTTGGGAATGGTCTTGCGTGGCCTGTTGGGCAGCCATTTGCGTTTTCCCAGATAAAACCTGCCAAAACAAACCTGTCTCTTTTTGGTAGGTTTTTGCCTTGGGAGCGGTACCATACAGGCAATGTTTAAACGAGAAAGGTGGGCTCCCATGGAACCTAAACAGTACTACATCGGCATCGACGTCGGCGGCACTTCGGTTAAGGAGGGCCTGTTCGACGAGGACGGAAACCTGCTTGCCAAGGCCAGCGTGCCCACGCCTCCCATCGTTGACGCTGCGGGCTTTGCCGCGGTGACCGAGGCTATCGACCAGGTGGTCGCCAAGGCGCAGATTCCGCGTGCCTTTGTGGCAGGCATTGGCCTGGCCGTTCCGTGCCCCATCCCGGCGTCGGGCGATGCCAAGGTCAAGGCCAACATTGCCATTAACCTGCCCGAGCTGAGGGTCGCCATTCAGGAGCACTGCCCCGATGCGGTCGTTAAGTATGAGAACGATGCCAACGCCGCTGCCATGGGCGAGGCCTGGCTCGGTTCTGCCAAGGGCGTGCAGAACGTGGTGATGGTCACCATCGGTACCGGCGTGGGCGGCGGCGTTATCGTTAACGGCGACGTGGTATCGGGCGTTGTGGGTGCCGGCGGCGAGATTGGCCACATGTGCCTGAACCCGGCCGAGGAGCGCACCTGCGGCTGTGGCGGCCATGGCCATCTGGAGCAGTATTCCAGCGCCACCGGCGTGGTGAGCAACTACCTTGCCGAGTGCAAGAAGGCGGGCGTCGAGCCCATTGAGCTCACCGGCCCCTCCGATTCCAAGGACGTGTTCCAGGCCTGCCGCGAGGGCGACAAGCTCGCGCTGGCCGCAGCCGACACCATGGCCGACTACCTTGGCCGCGCCCTGGCGCTTATCGCCAACGTGGTCGACCCCGAGATGTTCCTGATCGGTGGCGGCGCGTCCGCTTCGGCCGATGTTTATCTCGACAAGGTTCGCGAGCACTTTAAGCAGTACGCGCTCTCTGCCTCGCGCGAGACGCCCATTAAGGTCGCTTCGCTCGGAAACGACGCCGGCATCATCGGTGCCGCCTACGTAGCCCTGCGCGCCGCCGGTAAATAGTCGGTGCAGGAGGGCGGTGGTACAAGGGGGCAGACTTCGCCCCCAGGCTCGCCCCAAATTGCGCCGCGGCCCTTGCGTCTCATAAGGTTCGGCGCCAGCGTGCTACCATAGCTACGTCCAAGTACACATATCAAGTGGAGGATATCCATGGCAAACGTTCTTGTCTTTGGTCACCAGAACCCCGATAACGACGCCATCATGAGCGCCGTCGTCCTGTCCCAGCTGCTCAACCAGGTTGAGTATGCCGGCAACACCTACGAGGCCTGCGCCCTTGGTCAGCTTCCGGCCGAGTCCGCCAAGCTGCTCGCCGACGCCGGCATCGCCGAGCCCCGCGTGATCGAGTCCGTCGAGGCCGGTCAGCTCGTCGTCCTCACCGACCACAACGAGTCTGCCCAGTCCGTCGCCGGCCTTAAGGATGCCACGGTCTTTGGCGTTGTCGATCATCACCGCATTGGCGACTTCGAGACCGCCGGCCCGCTGCACTACATCTGCCTGCCCTGGGGCTCCAGCTGCACCATCGTCACCAAGCTCGCCGGCGTGCTCGGCGTTGAGCTTTCCGACGTCCAGGCCAAGCTGCTGCTCTCGGCCATGATGACCGACACGCTCATGCTCAAGAGCCCCACCACCACCGCTGTCGACCGCGTCGTCGCCGCCAAGCTCGGCGAGCAGGTGGGCGTCGACCCGGTCAAGTTTGGCATGGAGGTCTTCCTCACCCGTCCGTCCGGCTCCTTCACCGCTGCCGAGATGGTCGGCAACGACATCAAGATGTTCGAGCCCGCCGGTAAGAAGCTGCTCATCGGCCAGTACGAGACCGTCGACAAGAGCCGCGCGCTCGGCATGATCGACGAGATCCGTGAGGCCATGCGCGCCTACGCCGCCGAGAAGGGTGCCGACGGCATTGTCCTGTGCATCACCGACATCATGGAGGAGGGCTCGCAGGTTCTGCTCGAGGGCGAGACCGAGGCCGCTCAGAAGGGCTTGGGCATTGCCGACGAGCACGACGGCGTTTGGATGCCGGGCGTCCTCTCCCGTAAGAAGCAGGTCGCTGCCCCCATCATGGCCGCCTGCTAGGTTTAGTTGACCAAACGCCACGACCGGATCGCGGACGCCCCGCGCTCCGGTCGTTTTTTGTGCATGCGCCGCGTCGTCTCTTGGACAGGCGTGCCCGTGCCGTTGAGCAAATAATGTTCAACCTGTGGTTCCGCTTTTCGGCCACGCCTGCGTGCTTGTCGTGCAGGGTAGGCTAGATGCAAGCGTAATACGTTAGAGCGCGGCGCCGCCACTTGGGCGGGCCGTGCTTTTTTAAGACGGGAGCTTTCCCGTGAAAGGAGCCGCCCATGGCAGCAACTGAGCAGCTGTTCAACGTCCGTGAGCGCAAGCGCTTTGAACGTCACGACATCTGGGAGCGCATCACCGAGAACGGCACGATTTCCGCCGCCGTCATGGTCTTCGCCGCCATCGCCGCCGTCATTTGCGCCAATACCGATGCCTACGAGGCCATCCATCACTTTTTGGAGACCCCGCTGTATGTGGGTCTGGGCAACCTTACGGCCGGTCTCACCGTTGAACTTTTCGTCAACGACTTCCTCATGGCGATTTTCTTTTTGTTGGTGGGCATTGAGCTTAAGTACGAGATGACGGTCGGCGAGCTCAAGAACCCGCGCCAGGCCATGCTACCCATGCTGGCGGCCGTGGGCGGCGTCGTCGTTCCCGCCTGCATCTATCTCATCTTTAACCATGCCGGCGCGCACAACGGCTGGGCCATTCCCATGGCAACCGATATTGCCTTTGCACTGGGCGTGCTGTCGCTTTTGGGCAACCGCGTGCCCAACGGCGTGCGCGTGTTCTTCTCGACGCTCGCCATCGCCGATGACCTCATCTCCATCGCCGCCATCGCCATCTTCTACGGTCAGAGCCCCAATCCGTTTTGGTTGGGCGCCGCCGCGCTGGTGACCTGCGCGCTCGTGTGGCTCAACAAGACGCAGCATTACCGCCTCGCCCCGTATTCGGTACTGGGCCTGCTGTTGTGGTTCTGCATGTTCAAGAGCGGTGTACATGCCACGCTCGCCGGCGTCATCCTGGCCTTTACCATTCCGGCCAAGTGCGGCGTCAAGCTCGATAGCCTCACCGATTGGTTGGGCGAGTGCCTGCCGCTGCTTGATGACCGCTACGACGACGAGGCGCACATCCTGGGCCAGCATGACTTTACCGTCTCGACCACCAGGGTCGAGCGCGTCATGCACCGCGTGACCCCGCCGCTCATCCGCATGGAGCGTCTGATCTCCACGCCGGTCAACTTTGTGATTCTGCCGATCTTTGCGTTCGTGAACGCACAGGTTCGCCTAGTGGGTGTGGATATGAGCACGCTGCTCACCGACCCGGTGACGCTCGGCGTGTACTTTGGCATGCTGCTGGGCAAGCCGATCGGCATCTTTGGCATGACGTTTGCCTTGGTCAAGCTCAAGGCCTGCGAGCTGCCGCGCAATGTCAACTGGCACATGATTGCCGGTGTGGGCATTCTGGGCGGCATCGGCTTTACCATGTCGATTCTCATCAGCGGCCTTGCCTTCCCGACGGCTGAGTTTGAGGTTCTGGCCGCCAAGGCTGCCATTCTTGCCGGTTCGGTCACCGCTGCCGTGCTCGGCATGATCTACATGAGCGTGGTTTGCAAACACCCCGCGCCCAAGGACGAGTAAGAGCACATACAAGTTTGAAAACGCCGCCTGTGAACACCATCACAGGCGGCGTTTTAGTCATTCGGGACGTTCTTAATGACTAGGTTTATTCCACGGTGCCGTAGACGGCGCCCCAGCCGTGGGCGGCCAAGGCAGAGTTGAGCTGGTCGCAAAGGGACTGACGATCGTAATAGCCGGGCGGCAGCAGGTTGACGATTTCCATGAGATCGGGCGCCAGGTCCAAGATTTCGGCCTGTACGATCAGATCCAG
>JAXJPE010000075.1:0-30787 GCA_036426035.1 Collinsella sp. | reverse complement strand
CTCGGGCTGACCAACGAGGGCTTTGGCCTGTTTGCCGGCACCGCCATCAACGACACCTCGTCCGTAACGGCTGCGGCGAGCGCCTGGGACAGCATGCATCCCGGCGCCAATGTGCTCGAAAGCGCCACAGTGGTTAAGCTCACCAGGACGCTGGCCATTATTCCCATTACATTGGCTCTCGCATGCTGGCAGATGCATCTGGCGCGCAAGGCCGGCGGCGACGCCAAAAGCACGTTCTCGCTTAAACGTGCGTTTCCCATGTTTGTGTTGTTCTTTGTGCTGGCGAGCGTGATCACCACGGTGCTTCAGCTTCCTGCATCTATTACGGCGCCCATCAAGGAGCTGTCGAAGTTCTTTATTGTGATGGCCATGGCGGCTATTGGCTTTAATACCGATATCGTCGAGCTGGTCAAAAAGGGCGGCAAACCTATCGCATTGGGCTTTTGCTGCTGGATTGGCATTGCATGCATGAGTTTGGGAATGCAGCACGTGCTGGGAATCTGGTAGAGAAGTAGCTGATTTGCGTGTTGCGTGCTGGCGAGCGCATTCTCACGGTGGAGCGATAGGAGCTCTTGCGGGTATGGCTTGTCCGCAGGTTGATAGGTCCCGAAGAGCTCTTATCGCCCCGCCAGGATGGCGATGCGGGGCAATTCATATACTCGCAGGACGGCGACTTTTGCCCTATAGTGTTTGGTGAGTAATATCGTTCAATTTTGAAACATTCGGTCGTGCGACCGTCGGCGGTTGCACGTCGCCGCGGACAGGGGCAAATCATGGATAGCGATGCCAAGCTGCAGATTCTGATTGAGGCATTGTCCGCAGCCGGAGCATCGGCGCTGGCAATCGACGAGCACGGTGGCGTTGTGATCTCGACTATGAGTGACGCGGCACTCGAGCAGGATATCGCTGCTTTTGTTTCCGAGCGTCTCGCTCGCGTGGGCGATGGGGCACGCCTGGTGATGGGCCACGAGGGCGTGCGGTTGAGCTTGACGGTGCGCCCGACGGCCAAGGAGCGCGGAGCGCTTTGGGTGGTCGTGGCGCATGAGGTGCGCGCCGCTGCGACGCATGCGGGCATCGAGTGGCTCAATGCCGACGAAGTCGAGGCTCGCTACGCGTCGAGCACGTACGGCATCGTCGAAGACGCGGCGGCGGTCGCTGCCCCCGTACGGGAGAGCTATGCGCGTGGGGTGCCCCTTATGCTCGAGGGCGAGCTGGGCGCGGGGCAGGATCAGATTGCAAAACGCCTGTACCTGGATGGACCCTATGCCGATCAGCCCTTTGTGTCCGTTGCGCTCGATGAGCTTACGGATCGCGGTTGGCGCCATCTGCTCAAAAGTTCCGAATCGCCGCTATTCCAAACGGGGCTGACGCTTTGCGTGAGCGGCTGGCATGCTGTTGGCCCCCAACGTCTGCGCGAGCTCGTGTCCGCAATGATCGACACGGCGCTCGCAACTCGTTGCCATGTGGTGTTGACGGCAAACGATATGCCGGGCGGCGGCGAAAGCGATCAGGCTGCTTTTGTAACCGAGCGTCTGGCCTGTGCAGTGAGTGTGGCGCCGGCGATTGCCGAGCAGGGCGGCGCGTCGGAAAAGGTTGCGCGCTATCTGGGGTATCTGGCAGATATGTTTAAGACGGGTGCCCCCATGTTGTCCGCCGCCGCGGCAGAGACGCTCGATGCGTACCGTTGGCCCCGCAATTACCTGCAGCTGCGTGAAGTCTCTGAACGACTCTATATATTAGTGGGGGCTGGAACGGTGGAGCGTGCCGTGGCGAAAGAGGTGCTTGCCCAGGAGGACGTTATCAAGACCGCGACCTTTGGCGCCCCGGCGCTCGAAAGCGATTTGTACATCTTGCGTCCCCTGGCCGATACCGAGCGCGATGTCGCACGGTTGGTCCTGCAGTACCTTCACGGCAACAGGACACGTGCGGCAGAGGTGCTCGGTATAAGCCGCACGACTTTATGGCGCCTGCTGAAGGACAACGACCGCTGAGCGAGGCGCCGTGACCGCGTGCGGCGCGTGTGATACAGTCCAAAGAAGCATTGTTTCGATTGTGTTACGGCGTGCGGGGGAGTATGGCGGAGACTTCAAAAACGAACCGAACAAAGCGAAGTGCGGCGCCGGTCGGCCGGCGTACGACTTCGCGGACGTGGGGCAAAAGCGCCTCGGGGTTCGACGGCTCGTTCAAGCGCACAAAATATGGCTATCCTTCGGCAAGCGCTCGCTTGGCCATGCAGGCCGAGTCCTCGTTGTGGGGACGAAGGCGCGTGGTGGGCTCAAAGCTCAAGCACGATGGAACGCTTGGCTACATTAGCCGCGGTGCTGCCCGCCGTAGCGGCCTCAATCCTGCAGGCTGGCATCGTTACGTGCCGATCGTGGTCGTTGCCGCGATAATCGTCATCGCGCTCGCGGCGCTCGGATATGCCGGCGACGGCGCGAGTCTGGGCGCGATGTTCAAATCGCCTGAACTTGCGCATGCTGGCACGGAGCTTGTTGAAGGCGCACAAGACCAGACGGGTGTGGCGCCCCAGCGCGGTATGGTCGCAGCTGCTGCCACCATTGCCGATGCTCAAAAGGACGAAGGCGGGCAAAGCGACGACGCCGATGCGAGTCAGACGAGCGAAACGGCAACAACTCCATCGGCAAGATAAGTTGCGAGTGGGGCAGCAAATATGGGACGGGGCCTTTTAGCTGCCCAAGACAGTGGCTCACTCGATGTCAGGCACCAACAGCGAGCGGGCCGCATTTGCGCCAAGGTGACGTGAAATGAGAGGGCGCTGACCTTTTGGTCGCGCCCTCGAAATTGAACGTCAGATTGGCGTTAATGCGGCTCGCGCAGCGTCAACGGTTCCGCCGTTCGTTAGAACGGCGGAACATACACCACGTTGTTGCGGCGCGGCTTTGCTTCGGGAAGCGTGTCCTCGGCGTAGCCCAGAATGCAGTTGCCCACACCGCGCAGGCTTCCGTCGGCGGGCAGACCCCACTTGGCCAGCAGTTCCAGTCCCTCGGGCGAGTCAAAGACCTCGTGCGCGCGGTGGATCCAACACG
This sequence comes from Collinsella sp., assembly GCA_036426035.1. Taxonomy (GTDB): domain Bacteria; phylum Actinomycetota; class Coriobacteriia; order Coriobacteriales; family Coriobacteriaceae; genus Collinsella. The sequence continues at coordinate 27,740 of JAXJPE010000075.1, read as the reverse complement.
AATCGACGCCCAGCGCATAGGCTGCGTTGAGCAGGTTGCCCATGGCGAGTGAGCCGTCTTCCAGGTGCGTGGGCACGCTGCGGTCGACGAGCACCACCACAACGGTCTTGGCGCCGTAGAAGGGATCTCCCTCGCTGCCCATAACTTGGGCGTTGAGCTGCGAGAGGCGCTCGACGGTTGCGGGGTCGGTGACGGCGACGAACGTGACCGGCTGGCGTCCCAGGCCGCTGGGTGCGTACTGGCCTGCCTCGATAATGCGTGCGAGCTTTTCTGCCTCGACGGGGCGATCGCTGTATTTGCGGCAGCTGCGGCGGTGGATGAGCGCTTCGATGGTCTCCATGTGTCCTCCTGACGTTGGTTTCGATGCCTCGTTCTTACCCGCCGAACCAAAACCGTAATCGCGCAGCCGGCCCCAAACAATGCAAGCTACCAAGCGGAAAAGTTGGTTTGCATAAAACTTCAGCCAGAATGTGACAAACCGGTGGGATGATTAAACGTTTTATCCCGTCTACCCTGCGGTTTTTTACCACTTGCCTAAAACATGGGCGCATATCCGTTGATAAAGGTTTTACTAAAGGAGCACCAACGTTTATCAACGCGCCATGGTGGCGCCGGGCCAGGAGGTAACATCATGTTCCAGGCTGGAGATGTCGTCGAGACCGACTTCGAAGGATTTCTGAAGCTGCTGCGTTCCAAGACGCGCGCTTTCGTGTCGATCAACGATCACGAGTACTACATCACGCACACCGATGGCTATTGGCGTGTTCAGGATTGCGAGGCCCTCAACGATAAGGGCCACTTTACTGACTGCTCCGAGCTGGTCAACACGGTCTGCGAGGTCGTCGAACTGCCGTGGATCTGCGGCAAGAGCCTGCACGACAGCTTCTCGGGCGCCACGGTCTACGAGGCCGTCGCTGCGTAACAGCCAACAATCGATATTCTCTCGCAACCGCCGGCGCCGCCCCCGCGCCGGCGGTCTTTTTTGTCGATATGTTGCATAGGCCGCACGTCTTGCACGGCCGCCCTTGACGATAGTCAAAACTCGGACTAACCTGAAACTACAATTAGTCAAAACTCGGACTATCGAATGGTGGGAGAGATGGATTGCGCGGTTACGGTGGTCGATTTTGACCGGATGCTCAACGGGCTTGACCGTATCTATTCGGAGTTCTCGCGCGCCTGCGGTCTTTCGGACTGCGCCTACTGGATGCTCGTCGACACGAGTGCAGCGGGCGGAAGCGTTGCCGTGAGTCGGCTGACGAGTGAATGGTTCTACAGCAAACAGACCATCAATTCGGCAATCAAGACGCTTAGGGCGCGAGGGCTTGCGACGTTGGAGTTTGCCGAGGGCAGTCGTAAGAACAAGGTTGTGCGACTGACCGCAGAAGGTATGCAGTTTGCCAAGCGCTACGCGTTGCCGGCGCAAAAAGCCGAGCAACAGGCATTCGGGGCGCTCGAGCCGTGGGAACAGCGCGAGATCATGCGCTTGGTCGGTAAGTTCTCCCATGTTCTTAATGAAGAGTGCGAGGCATTTAAACGGCAAGTGGCCGCCGAGAACGAGGCTGACGATAAGGGCGAAGGGGAGACATGCGACTCTTAATGAGGTTTATGAGACCGTATCGCGGGCTGATTGCGGTGACGATGTTTGTGCTGCTGATAGATAATGTCGGCACGCTGTTGGTGCCTACAATGTTGGCGAACATGGTCAATACGGGCATTACGACGGGTGATGTCGACTACATCCTGCGCAACGGCCTGTACATGCTTATCGCGACCGGCATGGCCAGCGGCGGCGCGGTGCTGGGCTGCTATCTTTCGGCCCGTCTAGCGGCCAATGTGGCCTGCGACATCCGCAACGCCGTCTACGATAAGTCGCTCGAGCTGTCCGCCAGCGACTTTGAGCGCTTTGGCACGGGTTCGATGATCACACGCTCGCTCAACGACATCAACGTGATTCAGCAGGCTATCCTTCAGACGATTCAGCTAGTGCTGCCGGTGCCGTTCTTGGCCGTCGCGGGCATCATCTTTGCCTGGTTTATCGATCCTGCCATGGGCACGCTGCTGGGCGTGGTCGTTGCGGTTGTGCTGGTGGCGGCGGTCTTTACCGTTGCCAACGCCGCGCCGATCTTTATGCGCCTGCAGAGCTTTATCGACCGCATGAACGTGGTGCTGCGCGAGAACATCGTGGGCGTGCGCGTCATCCGCGCATTTAACAAGGAGCGCCACGAGGAGCAGCGCCTGGACGAGGTGTTTAGCGATTACGCGGCCAATGCCATCAAGGTCAACCACCTGTTTGTGGGTCTCGACAGCTCCAGCTTCTTTTTGATGAACATCGCCGAGGTGGCGGTGCTGTGGGTGGGCGGCAACCGCGTGGGCGTCCATGCCATGCAAATCGGCAGCATTTCGGCCGTGCTGGAGTACGCGCTTCTGATCCTGTTCTTTGTGATGATGGCGCAGATGGTGGTGCTGACGCTCCCGCGCGCCGCGGCGTGCCTCAACCGTGCGCAGCAGGTGCTCGAAATCGAGCCGAGCATCGTGGACGGCAAGGCTACGCTGGGCGACGGGGCACCTGAATCCGCAGGCGGCGCCGACGCGGTGGCCGTGTTCGATCACATGTCGTTCCGTTTTGACGATGCCGACGAGGACACCCTGTGCAACCTGAGTTTTGCCTGCCGCCGCGGACAGACGACCGCGATCGTGGGCTCAACGGGCTCGGGCAAGTCAACGGTGGCCAAGCTCTTGCTTCGCTTCCACGATGCCACGAAGGGCGCCATTCGCCTGAACGGCGTCGATCTGCGTGACCTTTCGCAAGACGACATCCGCGGGCGTATCGCTTATGTGCCGCAGAAGGCATGGCTGTTCTCTGGTACCGTGGCAAGCAATCTGCGCTTTGGCAACGAAGACGCGACCGAGGCTGACATGCTCCATGCGCTGGAGGTTGCCCAGAGCACCTTTGTGCTCGACCAGCCCCAGGGGCTCGATACGCCGGTGGCCCAGGGCGGCACGAACTTCTCGGGCGGCCAGCGCCAGCGTTTGGCGATTGCCCGCGCACTCATGAAGCGCGCCGACCTGTATATCTTCGACGACAGCTTTTCGGCTCTGGACTTTAAGACCGATGCGGCACTGCGCCATGCGCTGCAGGACGAGACGTGCGATGCCGCGGTGCTCATCATCGCCCAGCGCATCTCGACTATTTTGCATGCCGATCAGATCGTGGTGCTCAAAGACGGCGGGGTCGTGGGCCTGGGCACGCACGACGAGCTCATGGAGACCTGCGAGGTGTACCGCGCTATCGCGGAATCGCAGATGAAGGGAGGTGAGTAGCATGACCGAGGAGCTCAAGAAGCAGGGCATCGCCGATGATGCCGCGGTTGCAGAGACAGTTGAGGAGACGGGCGTCGCGCCCGACCTGGACGAAGCCACCAAGGCAGCGGCGGAGCGCGAGGCTCGCCGCCAGGCGCTCTACGAGGAAAACGAGCGTGCCGAGGACGAGCGCGCCCGCGCCGAGGCGGAGCGCATGCGTGACGTTGACGACGAGGGCGAGGACGAGACGCCCCGCGACACCTGGGCGACGGTGCGCCGCCTGTGGAGCGAGGCCGCCGGCGACCATTGGCGCTTTTACATCGTGTTCGCGAGTATCGTGTTCTATGTCATCTTTAACACCGCGGCGCCGGCTTACAGCGCCCGCGTGATCGATGAGCTGTGGGGGCATATGAAGCTGGCGTTTGCCAACAACGCTACCTTCAGCATTACCTGGGAGAACTGCGGCAGGACCATCTTCATCTACTTTATGATCTGGACCGCCGCCGCCTCGTTCTACGCACTCCAGAGCTTTTTGATGTCGAGCGTTGCCGAGCGCCTCAACCTGCGTCTACGCAACCGCATCGCACAAAAGCTCAACCGTCTGCCGCTTGCCTACTTTGACGCGCATCGTCCCGGTGAGGTCGTCAGCCGTGCGACCAACGACTTAGACAAGATGTCCGAGAGCATGCAGCGCGGCTTGCTGCAGCTTCTGGTGTCGATCGGTACCGTGGTGGGCGCCGTGAGCGTGATGTTCGTGTTTAGCGTGCCGCTCACGCTTGTCTTTTTGTTCTTTACGGCACTTTCGCTGCTGGTGACGAAGGTCGTGTCGCGCCGCACACACGATGTGACGGGCGAGCGCCAGGAGTGGGTGTCCAAGATTACGAGCGCGGTCGAGGAAGGCTACTCGGGCCGTCTGGTGATCCGTGCGTTTAACCGCGAGCGCCAGAGCTCTGCCGAGGTACACGAGGCTTCGAAGGAGCTGGCGCGCGTGAGCACCAAGGCGGACTTTATGATTAACTCCGTCGGTCCCGCGGTGCGCTTTATCGGCCGCTTGGCGCAGATCGTGATTGCGCTTGTGGGCTGCAGCATGTTGGTTGCCGGGCATATGACCGTCGGCGTGTTCCAGGCGTTCTTCCAGTTTATCTACGAGGCGTCTGAGCCCATGACGCAGCTGTCGTTTACCTTTAACTCGCTGCAGAGCGCGCTGGCGAGCGCAGAGCGCGTGTTCGACCTGCTCGACGAGTCCGAGATGGAGGCCGATCCGTTGCCGGCGGTCGCCGCCAAGCTGCCGGGCAAGGTGGAGGGCCGCGTCGCTTTTGAGCACGTGCGCTTTGGCTATTCGCCCGACAAGCCGCTTATGCGAGACGTGTCGTTTACCGCCGAACCGGGCCAAAAGATCGCGGTGGTGGGAACCACGGGCGCGGGCAAGACCACGCTCATCAATCTGCTCATGCGCTTCTACGAGATCGACGGTGGCCGCATTACCCTCGACGGCGTGGACACGAGCCGCATGGACCGCGGCGAGCTGCGCCAGCAGTTTGGCATGGTGTTGCAGGACGCCTGGCTGTTCGATGGCACCATTGCCGAGAACATCGCCTATGGCTGTCCCGAGGCAACGCGCGACGAGATTGTCGCGGCCGCGCGTGCCGCGCAGGTCGACTTCTTTGTGCGCACCATGCCGCAGGGCTACGACACGCGTGTGGCTAACGATGCCGAGAGCATCAGCCAGGGCCAACGTCAGCTGCTGACCATCGCGCGCGTGCTGCTCAACAACCCGGCGATCCTCATCCTGGACGAGGCGACGTCGAGTGTGGACACGCGCACCGAGCTCGCCATCGGCCGCGCCATGGACGCGCTCATGCGTGGGCGCACGAGCTTTGTGATCGCGCACCGTCTGTCGACGATCGTCGATGCCGACCTCATCCTGGTCATGGATCACGGCAATATCATCGAGCAGGGTACGCACCAGGAGCTGCTGGCTGCCGAGGGCGCTTATGCCGACCTCTACCTAAGCCAGTTCGCATAAGGTGACAAGGGGACAGTCCCGCATGTCACATCGAAAAGAAGGCGCGCCGGGGGCGGATTCCCCGACGCGCCTTTTGTGTTGGCGTTCATGCTGTGGCGGTTGTCCGCGGTCCTAGCGTTCGTCCACGAGCTTGGCGACGAGGGCTTTGAGCTCGGCCACCTCTCGCTCGAGTTCCTTGACGCGACGGGCGTTTTCGGTGATGCCCTGGCGGTTGAGGGCGCTCTGCTCGGCGGCATCGTCGGGCATGTACTCGCGATGCTGCTTGGCGTCGAAGCTCTCCTCGAACACGCGGCAGCCGTTGCGCTTGATGATGCGCCCGGGTACGCCCACGACGGTGCAGTTGTCGGGCACGTCCTTGACGACGACCGAGTTGCCGCCGATCTTGACGTTGTTGCCAATGTGGATGTTGCCAAGTACCTTGGCGCCCGTGCCCACCGTGACATTGTTGCCCAGGGTGGGGTGACGCTTGCCGGTCTCGTTGCCGGTGCCGCCGAGCGTGACGCCCTGGTAGAGCACACAGTTGTCGCCCACAATGGTGGTCTCGCCGATAACGACGCCCATGGCGTGGTCGATAAAGAAATGTTTGCCGATCTGTGCAGCGGGATGAATCTCAACGCCGGTGATGTGGCGGGTGATTTGCGAGAGCACACGGGCGAGTGAGCGATGACCGTGCTCCCAGAGCCAGTGCTCGGGCACGTGGTTCCACTTGGCGTGCAGGCCAGGATAGGAAAGGAAGATGACCAGGGCACTTTGCGCGGCAGGGTCCTGCGCCTGGACGGTCTTGATGTCCTCGCGAATGGTATTGATAAAGCTCACCGGCCGCCCTCCCTTAGCGCCGTGACAATGCGATTCACTAAAGTATAGCGATTCGCTAGGGATTAGGAAGAACAATCTTGGCGGCTTTGCGCGACAGGTGTCAGTTATGCAAACTTGCTGGTAATGGAGTCATGCTTTTGTGGGGTTGCGCACGAGGGGGCGCCGCAACCGTATACTGGTCAACTTGGACGTGTCCGCGCCCACAACTGAGAGGTTTTACTTCATGGGTTTCATCAATTTTATCGCCGAGCTGCTTAAAGACCCGCGCACCGCGATTGCCAGCTGGATCGCCGCCGGCCCGCTTATGGCCTACGGCTGCGTGTTCCTGATCATCTTTATCGAGACGGGTGTGGTGTTCTTCCCGTTCCTTCCCGGTGACTCGCTGCTGTTTGCCTCGGGCTTCTTTGCCCATAACGGCGGCTTTAACATCGTAGCGCTTCTGGCCACCGCATGGGCCGCAGCAATCCTGGGCGATCAGTGCAACTTTATGATCGGCCACTTCTTTGGCAAAAAGATCATCGCCTCGGGCAAGGTCAAGGCCATGACGCCCGAGCGCATCAAAAAGTCCGAGGATTTCCTGGATAAGTGGGGCCATCTGGCCATCTTCCTCGGTCGCTTCTTCCCGTTCATCCGCACCTTTGTGCCTTTTATCGCCGGCATGGGCGGCATGCACTGGCGCAACTTTGTCATCTTTAACGTGCTGGGTGGCATTACCTGGTCGACGGTCTTTACGCTGCTGGGTTACTTCTTTGGTGGCATTCCGTTTGTGCAGGAGCACTTTGAGCTGCTGATCGTCGGCATCGTCGCCGTGTCGATCATCCCGACCGTGGTCGGTCTGGTTAAGGCCAAGCTCGGTAAAAAGAACGCCTAGTCCGAGCTTGTTTTCGGACGTTAATTCCAAGGCCCGTCATCGGATTCGATGGCGGGCCTTTTGTGTTGAAGGCAAATGAAAATACTTTACTTAGTTAAAGAAAAACGTTTTATCCAAGGCGCGCGGGGAGTACAATCACCTGCATGCGAATCGACGCGTCATCGGCTTTGATGCTGCCCGCGTGTCCTACCCGGCTCTACGCTTCCGGGTATGCGACGTTGCGACGCGGCCGGCTTCGGTCCTTGCGTGCGGGTTCGCGAGTATGCAACCGTGTATGTAAGGAGCGACATATGACTGTCGAGAAGAAGGATATCGATTGGGGTAGCCTCGGCTTTGGCTACATGAAGACCGATTACAGCTACGAGGCCCATTGGAAGGATGGCGAGTGGGACGAGGGCGGCCTGACCACCGACCACACCCTGCATGTCTCCGAGTGCGGTGGCATCTTCCACTACTGTCAGGAGGTCTTTGAGGGCCTGAAGGCCTACACCGCCGAGGACGGCAGCATCGTCTGCTTCCGTCCCGACATGAACGCCGAGCGTATGTACAACTCCGCCCAGCGTCTGGAGATGCCCCCGTTCCCCAAGGACAAGTTTGTCGAGGCCGTCAAGCAGGTCGTCTCCGCCAACGCCGCCTGGGTTCCGCCTTTTGGCTCCGGTGCAACCCTGTATGTGCGTCCGTTTATGATCGGCTCCGGTGACGTGATCGGCGTGGCTCCCGCTCCTGAGTACACGTTCCGTATTCTCGTGACCCCGGTCGGTCCGTACTTTAAGGGCGGCCTCAAGCCTGTCAAGCTGCGCGTTTCCGAGTACGACCGCGCTGCACCGCACGGCACCGGCAACATCAAGGCCGGCCTCAACTACGCCATGTCCCTGAAGCCCACGATGGAGGCTCACCGCGAGGGCTATGCCGAGAACCTGTATCTCGACTCCGAGTCCCGCACCTATGTCGAGGAGACCGGTGGTGCCAACGTCCTGTTCGTGAAGGAGGACGGCACGCTTGTCGTCCCGCAGTCGCACACCGACTCCATTCTTCCTTCCATCACGCGTCGTTCGCTCGTTCAGGTCGCTGAGGACCTGGGCATGACCGTCGACCAGCGTCCCGTCGAGTGGGCTGAGGTCAAGGCCGGCACCTTTGTTGAGTGCGGTCTGTGCGGCACCGCTGCCGTTATCTCCCCGGTCGGCGAGATCGACAACAAGGTCTACGGTGCCGACGAGACTGTGACCTTCCCGGCTGGCTACACCGAGATCGGTCCTGTGATGAAGAAGCTCCGCGAGACCCTGACGGGCATCCAGTCTGGTGCTGTTGAGGATAAGCACAACTGGGTTTACACCGTCGCGTAATTCGTCTTACCTGCCCGGGCGGAGAGTAAGTTCCCTCCCGGCGCGTCCTCGGACATGCAAGAAGCCCTCGCTGCGCACTTCGTGCGGCGAGGGCTTCTTGCGTCCTGCGGAATGCGCCGGGAGGGAACTTACTCTCCGCCCTGCGGGCTCGGCGATGTCACAACGAACAATAATTAATCTGAATTAAAAATGGTGCGCGGCCTTTTAGGCCGCGCTTTTGTTTTGGTTCGCGCCATGTGGGGGTGGTGGCGACGTGCATTTTTGCGAGTATTCTGCAATCGAAGGCCCCTGCATACCGACCTCGGGCGAAAAATCGGGATTTCTCGATGTTTTCTACGGATGATGGGCGGGGTTATGGGCTGGCAGCGTTTGATTTGCGGGGATATTCGCGGTCTTTGGCATTTATCGTGGCGCCCGAAGCTGTCGGGCATGTTGAATACTCCCAAAAATGCACGGCGCCTTGAGGGGGACCTTTGCGACAAAGGAAACCGCCCCGTCGAAGTATGCATTCGACGGGGCGGTTTATGCATATACCCGATTAAGGATACACTGCGGATCTGTTAGAACTTGACGGTCGGCGCCTGGCGGGCAGCTTCGGCGGCCTCGAAGCCTTGGCGCTCCTTAAACTGGAAGATGCCGGCAAAGATGACGGCCGGGAAGGTCTGGATGGCGTTGTTGTAGCTAAGCACGCAGTCGTTGTAGCTCTGACGCGCGTAGCTCACCTTGTTCTCGGTGTCTTCGAGCGTGGCTTGGAGCTGCGTAAAGTTGGTGTTCGCCTTAAGATCGGGGTAAGCCTCGGCCACGGCGAAGAGCTGGCGCAGGGCGCCGGTCAGCACGTTGTCGGCTTCCATCTTGGCTTCGGGCGTGGTGGCGCTCACGGCGGCGTTACGCGCGTTGACCACGGCGGCAAGCGTATCTTGCTCGTGTTTGGCGTAGCCCTTGACGGTCTCGACCAGGTTAGGGATCAGGTCGTTGCGGCGCTGCAGCTGCGTGTCGATGTTCTGCCAGGCGTTATCAATGCGATTGCGCTTGGTGACCATGTTGTTGTAGATGCCGGCGATGGCGCAGACAATCACAACGACAACAACGATACCGATGATGACGGGAATCATGGTGTCTCCGTTTCGAATGGCCGCGGCGTCTTCCGCCGGCTGCCGTTGGTGTAACGCTACTAGTATACCCGCAACCTTTGGCGATACCGAACTTTCCGGTAAGCGTTATGTTTCCACCAAGGTGAGGCCATTCGCCAGGGGGTGGGCGATACAGGTGTAAGATATGCGACAGATTAGTGAGTGCTGTCTTTTCCTTGAGGAGGGCGATACGTATGGACCTTCGCATCAAGAAAACCTATCGGGCCCTGTTCGAGGCCTTTACTGAGCTGCTCGAAGAGCATCGGTTTGAGGACGTGACGGTTGCCATGCTGTGTGACCGCGCTATGATTCGTCGGACGACGTTCTACAAGCACTTCCGCGACAAAAACGATTACTTTGCCTTCTATATCGATGAACTCATGTCGGGCCTGCCGCAAAAGCGGGCCGATGCGGATGGCGCGGAGGGCGCCGAGGACGTGCGCGCGCTTCGCCACGAGGTGTTCGCCGATGCCATGGATCTGATTCTGGCGCATGAGCAGCTCATGGATAACATTTTGGCGAGCAGTATGTCGGGCATGCTGACCAGTATGATTTGCGACCGCATCGCGCGCTCCATACGCGGGCGCGTGATGAGTGCGCTTGACGAGGACGCGCTCGCGCCCGTATCGCTCGAGACAACGTCTGAGTTTGTCGCCGGTGGCATTATTCGGCTTTTTACCATGTGGTGGGAATCGGGTCACGTACTAGAGCGCAGATCCGAAATCGCCGACGTGGTCGATGCGCTGTTCGAGCGGACCATGACGCCGGTGAGTCACTAAGAGTGGCGGAGAGAGGGGGATTCGAACCCCCGGAACGCTCTCGCGCTCAACGGTTTTCAAGACCGCCGCATTCAACCGCTCTGCCATCTCTCCGTGAGTCGTAATGATAGCATCGTTTTGGATTTGCAACAGGGAAGGCGAACGATGACGAGCACCGGAATCGATGAGAAGTTCATGAGCGAGGCGCTGGCGGAGGCGCGTGCCGCCGCGGCGGTGGGCGAGGTGCCGATCGGTGCCGTAGTGGTGCGCGCGGGAGAGATCGTCGCACGGGCGCATAATCGCCGCGAGCTCGACCAGGATCCTTCGGCGCATGCCGAGTTTTCGGCCCTGTGCGCCGCCGCTCAGTCGCTCGGTCGCTGGCGCCTTTCCGATTGCACGGTCTACGTGACGCTCGAGCCCTGCTGCATGTGCGCGGGGCTTATGGTTAACGCGCGCGTGGGGCGTTGCGTGTATGGCGCGACCGATGTCAAAGCGGGTGCGCTGGGCTCGCTGTATGACCTCAATGCCGATTCGCGCCTGAACCATCGGTTTAATGTGACCGCCGGCGTGCTGGCAGACGAGTGCCGCGCGGTGCTAAGTGGTTATTTTGCCGGCCTGCGCGGTGCGGATGGCGTCACTTGCGGCCGAGGGCTCGAACTTGACGCGCACGCCGCTCATGCCGAGGCGCTCGCGGGTGTTGGGGATCTCGCTGGCGAGACGCTCAACTTTGGCTCCGTGCAGCGGCGGCCCCGCCGTGTGCTGTTGGCGATCGATTCCTTTAAGGGTAGCGTTTCGAGTGCGCAGGCGGAGGCGGCCGTTGCCGAGGGCGTGCGCCGCGTGTGGCCCGATGCCCAAGTAAGCGCGCTGCCGCTGGCGGATGGTGGCGAGGGAACACTCGATGCCGTTGCCACGTGTGGCGGTGAGCTCTCGACCTGCGAGGCTGCAGGCCCCTTGGGCGACCGGGTGTCTGCCCGGATGCTGGTGGACGGCGAGCGCGAATCTGCTGTTATTGAGATGGCCGAGGCGGCGGGTATTGGGTATTCGCCTTGCACGGAATCGGCGGCGCTTGCGGCTTCGACCTATGGCGTGGGTGAGCTCATGCTTCGCGCGGTCCGTGCTGGGGCAAAGACTATCTATATTGGTTTGGGCGGCAGCGCCACCAACGACGGTGGCGCCGGCATGCTGCAGGCGCTGGGCGCGCACGTTGTCGATAAGCGTGGCTGCAATATCGCCCCCGGTCTCGCAGGCCTTGAACACGTGGCGAGCATCGATTTGGCACCAGCGCTTCGGGCGCTGAATGGCGCGCGCGTCGTGGTGCTTTCCGATGTCGAGAATCCGCTCGTGGGGCGTCGAGGCGCACTGGCGGTGTTTGGTGGGCAGAAGGGCTTGCCGACGGATGACGACGAGGTGTTGCGCAGGTACGACAGCTGGATGGTCGGATACGGTCGCCTGCTCGATACGGCGATTGCCGAGGCACGGGCTCAGGGGTTGTTGCGCGTGCCCGAGGGTGCGCGGACATTTGGCTCGGTGCTCGGCGTGCCCGGCGCCGGTGCCGCCGGCGGCCTGGGCGCCGCGCTGCTGGCGCTCGGTGCGGAGCTACGCTCGGGCGTGGAGACGGTGCTTGATCTGATTGGGTTTGACGAGCACGTGCGCGATGTCGACCTGGTCATAACGGGCGAGGGCAATATGGACGAGCAATCCGCAGCCGGTAAGGCACCGGTGGGCGTGGCCCGTCGTGCCAAGTGCTATGGCAAGCCGGTTGTTGCCGTCGTGGGCGGTCGTGCCGACAACCTGGACGCGGTGTATGGGCGGGGTGTCGACCTGGTGTTGCCAGTCTGCCGCAGGCCTATGCCTCTTGACCAAGCGCTCGATCCCCAGGAAGCCACAACCAACCTCATCTGCGCCGGTGAAGCCGCCGCCCGATCCTTCGACCTTGGCCGTATCTAAAAGTAGTAAAAAAGCCCCGTCCCAAATTAGCTACCTTGCCCCATCGGGCGGGAGCGGGTAAGATATATCGAGCGCCTAGCGCGTTCGATGGGTTCGGATGACGACATGTTCCGAATCTGGTCAGGTCCGGAAGGAAGCAGCCATAAGGAGCCTCTGTCGGGCATCCGAATCCATCGAGTGCGCAGGCGTTTTTTGGTGCCGCGGCTACCCGCGAGTGCCGGCAGGGCGCTTGGTGTCTCGCTGGTCCTCGGCTTCGCCTGCGGGATCGCTCGACTACCAAGCGCCCTGCCGGTACTCGCGGGTAGCCGACCAAAACCGCCTGAAGGGTCACATTTATCTGATAATTGAATCCCCGGCGTTATGCCGCTCGCTGGCGTTGCCAAAACATTGGCTGCTACGTGCCTTGGGTGCTAGCGACCGTTGCCCTTACATCTGTAACGAGTTGCTTACGCATTCCCAGGGTTCGCCGTACTATCATGAATCAGATTGAATTGAGATGATGATAGGGAGCGCCTATACATGATTGAGCTGCTCAGGCGTTTTGGTGGTAAGTATCGCCGGTATATGGTGATTGGCCCTGCGTGCAAGTTGATCGAAGTGATCTTTGACCTGCTGACGCCGCTGGTGATTGCCCAGATGATCGATAAAGGTATCGGTGCACACGACGTGAGTGCCGTCGTCCACTATGGCATGGTGCTCGCCGCCATGGCCGTGATTGGCATCTCGTTTACGCTCGTCTGCCAAAAGATGGCGGCGCTCACCTCGCAGGGCATGGGTACTGACATTCGCGGCGCACTCTACCAGCACATCAACAAGCTGAGCTATGCTGAGCTCGATCGCTTTGGCACGCCGTCGCTCATCACGCGCATTACCAACGACGTCAACCAGGTGCAGCTCGCCGTGGCGCTGGGCGTGCGTATGCTCATCCGCTGGCCTTTCTTGGCGGTGGGCTCCATGGTCGCGGCCCTTGCCATCGACCTTAAGCTCGGCATGATCTTTTTGATTTGCACGCCCGCTATCGGCCTGGTGTTTTGGTTTGTCATGGCGCGCTGCATCCCGTACTACAAGCAGCTGCAGGCAAAGCTCGATCGCATCGCGCTTATTTGCCGCGAAGGACTTTCGGGCGCTCGCGTGGTCCGGGCGTTTGTGCGCGAAGACCACGAGCGCGAGCGCTTTGCCCAAGCCGCCGACGACCAGGCCCATACCGCCATTGCGGTGGGCAAGCTCTCGTCGGTCCTTAATCCCGTAACGTTTTTGGTGATGAACCTGGGTGTGTGCGCCATCCTGTGGGTGGGCGGCATCCAGGTCAATGTGGGTGAGCTCACGCAGGGCCAGGTCATGGCGTTCGTCAACTACATGACGCAGACCCTGACCTCCATCGTGTATGTCGCCAACCTGGTCGTGGTCTTTACCAAGGCGAGCGCCAGTGCGTCGCGTCTCAACGAGGTGCTCAATTGCGTGCCGAGCATTACCGACGAGGGCAACCAGCCGGTTGCGCTGCCCGAGCCGAACGAACTGGCGGGTGGCGCTGTTCCGGTCCCCGCGCTGAGCTTGAGCCATGCGAGCTTCTCCTTCGGCGCGGGCGCCGCCAACGCCGTCAATGACGTGACCCTGGAGCTGCCACTGGGCAAAACGCTCGGCATTATCGGCGGCACGGGCAGCGGTAAGTCGACGCTCGTCTCGCTCATCCCGCGCCTGTACGACACGGGCGTCGGCAGCGTGAGCGTAATGGGTGCCGACGTGCGCGCCTGGCCGCTCGATCGGCTGCGCCATGTGGTCGCGACCGTTCCGCAGCGCGCATCGCTGGTGAGCGGCACGATCCGCAGCAACCTAACCTGGCGCGACGAGTCGGCAACCGATGAGGAACTGTGGGCGGCACTCGACATGGCGCAGGCCAGCGAGTTCGTGCGCAACAAGCCGCAGGGGCTCGACGCCCCGGTCGAGGCGGGCGGCAAGAACTTCAGCGGCGGTCAGCGCCAGCGCCTGACCATTGCGCGTGCCTTGGTGGGTTCACCTCAGATATTGATCATGGATGACTCCGCCTCGGCGCTCGACTTTAAGACCGACGCGGCGCTGCGCCACGCCATCCGCGAGCGCAGCGTACGCGGTGCCGCCGCGGGCGGGCTCCCGCTGACCACGGTGATCGTGAGCCAGCGCGTCTCGACCGTTCGCGATGCCGACATGATCTGCGTGCTCGACCACGGCTCGGTCGCGGGCCTGGGTACGCACGACGAGCTGTACGCAAGCTGCCAACTCTATCGCGAGATTTGCCAGTCGCAGCTTCGCCGCGAGGAGCTCGAGGGCCAGCAGGGGAGTGCGACGCCCACGTCCGTCCCAAGTCCCGCGTCCGCCCCGGCTGTCCCGGCATCCACTTGCGCAAAGGAGGGCTGCTAAATGAATCCGTATACTTCTTCCGGTTCGGTCGCCACGATGACGGCCAACGTGTCCGGCAACGATAACCTCAACGACTTGGGTGACGGCCCGCGTCAGCCCGGCGACCCCGAGCGCTACCCCGTGGGCGCGGTAACTCGCCGCCTGCTGGGCTACGTCCGTCCGCATCGCATTTCATTTACGGCATCGTTTGTGAGCGCCGCCATCTCGGTGATCTTGCAACTCTATACGCCCATCCTCATCGGCGAGGGCATCGACCTCATCGTTGCCGCCGGGCAGGTGGACTTTGACGTGCTGCTGCCGCTCGTTACCAAGCTCGCGATTGTCGTGGTGGGCGCGGCGGCTTTCCAGTGGTTGCAGGGCTACTGCGTCAACCGTCTGTCCTACGAGACGGTGCGCGACATGCGCGTGGAGGCGAGCGACAAGCTCAGCCGCATGCCGCTCAGCTTTATCGACGGCCATGCCCACGGCGACCTCATGAGCCGCGTGGTCAATGACGTCGATCAGGTGGGTGACGGCCTGCTGCAGGGCTTTACGCAGCTCTTTACCGGTGTCATCACCATCGTGGGCACGCTCGCGTTTATGCTCTCCATCAACCTGACCATGACGCTTGTGGTGGTGCTCGTCACGCCGCTTTCCATCTTTGCGGCCGGTGCCATCGTCAAGCTTTCCAATAAGAGCTTCGCTGCTCAACAGCGCATCCAGGGCCAACTCGGCGGTCATATTGAGGAGTATGTGGGTGAGCAAAAGCTCGTGGACGCTTTCGCCTACGGCCCGCACGCTCAACAGCGCTTCGATGCTCTCAACGCTGAGCTCTACACGGCAGGTGAGCGCGCGCAGTTTATGGGTTCGCTTTCTAACCCCGGTACGCGCTTCATCAATAACATCATCTACGCCGTGGTCGCCGTGATTGGCTGCGCGGGCGTGATCACGGGCGTACCTGCGGCGCTCACGGTGGGCGGCGTGCAAATCTTTCTGTCCTATGCTAACCAGTACACCAAGCCATTCAACGAGGTCACCAACGTCATTACGCAAATCCAGACGGCGTATGCCTCGGCGCGCCGCATGTTCGCGTTGCTCGATGCGCGCGAGCAGGAGCCCGACGCTGTGGATGCCATTGAGCTCACTGCCCCGAAGGGCGAGGTTTCGTTTGAGCATGTGGACTTTAGTTATGTGCCCGACCGCAAACTGCTGCAGGATATCTGCATCGATGCCAAGCCCGGTATGCGCTATGCCCTCGTCGGCCCCACGGGCTGTGGCAAGACGACGCTCATCAACCTGCTGCTGCGCTTTTACGATATCGATGTTGGGCGCATCGCGGTCGACGGTCGCTCCTCGCGTGACTACACACGTGCGAGCCTGCGCCGCGCCTTTGGCATGGTGCTGCAGGACACCTGGCTGTTCGAGGGCACGGTGGCGGACAACATCGCTTACGGTTGCCCGGGAGCCACGCGCGAGCAGGTTATCGAAGCTGCCAAGCGTGCTCATGCGCATAAGTTTATCGTGCAGCTGCCAGGCGGCTACGATACGGTAATCGGCGAGGACGGCGGCACGTTTAGCCAGGGTCAAAAACAGCTGCTGTGCATCGCGCGCGTCATGCTCACCGATCCGGCGATTCTGCTGCTGGACGAGGCAACGTCGAGCATCGATACGCGTACCGAGCTGCAGGTGCAGGCGGCATTCGACGAGCTCATGGCTGGCCGCACAAGCTTTGTCGTGGCACACCGCCTGTCGACGATTCGCAACGCCGATTGCATCTTGGTAATGCGCGATGGCGAGATTATCGAGCGCGGCACGCACGATGAACTGCTCGCGGCGGGCGGCTTTTACGCCGAGCTCTACCGCAGCCAGTTCGCCCAGTAAGCAAGGCGTGGGGCAAATGAATCAGGTTCGTTCGTCCCGCGTCTTAAGTATTTGGGGGCTTGCGCTGCGGACGTTTTGCTTCCATCGGTGTCGCCCATGTCGCCAATCGGCAGAAGGTGGTTTACATCTGTCACGTTAGTACTAAGATATTCATCTAATAAATTGCATTAGTGGCTTTAGCTTTGGGGGAAACGAGCAACGTGACTATGACATGCTCTTTGGTGGTCAACAGCAAGAGCGGTAATACAAGGATGGTTTCGGGCGCAATCAAGCGTGCCCTGCAGGCTGCAGGCGTCGAGTTTATTCACGCTGCCGCGCTGAGCGACGATGCGGATGCAGATCAAGTTGCGCGCGAGGCGCAGGGTGCCTGTGCTGCCGATACGGTGCTCGTTGGCTTTTGGTGCGACAAGGGCGCATGCACGCCTTCGGTCGCGGCGTTGCTCTCCGCCTTGCACGGCAAGCGCGTCTTTCTGTTTGGTACCTGCGGTTTTGGTGCCGATCAGAGCTATTACCAGCAGATTATCGATCGTGTGACCTCCAATTTGGCCGATGATGCCGAGCTGGTGGGCTGGGCAATGTGCCAGGGCAAGATGGGTCCTGCGGTCAAACAGCGCTACGAGGCCATGCTCGAGCAAGATCCCGACAACGCCCGATTTAAGATGCTGCTCGACAACTGGGTTGCCGCGAAGGACCATCCCACCAAGGAAGATATGGATAACATGGCGGCGGCGGCCAAGAAGGCCGTGCTGGGAGAGTAGCTTGCTGCTCGCGGTGTCGAGCGCTCCATAGTACAAGTGTGAAAGCCTCGAAATTCTCGAGGCTTTTTCTTGGCACAAGGTTGCGTCGTGGCAAAATGAACATTGTTCATATTGGAGGTGAGGGCATGAATAACACAGCGACGTCTAAGGAGGAAATCCTGAAGACGAGCCGTAAGCTCATCCAGGAAAACGGTTGGACCGGCGTCAACATTCGCTCGGTTGCCGCGGCATGCGGCGTGTCGGTCGGATGCATCTACAACTACTTTGATTCTAAGACAGCGCTCGTGGGCGCGACCGTGGCAAGCGTGTGGGGCGACATTTTCCATCACCACGATGACGAGGCCGTCTTGGACGATGCACTCGAGTGCATTCGCTGGATGTATCGCCAGATGGAGTACGGCTGCCAAACGTATCCGGGCTTCTTTACGCATCACTCGCTGAGTTTTATGAAGCAAGACACTGCGGATGGCAAGCGCCGCATGCATCATGCCTGGCAGCATATCCTCGATCAGCTTTGTATGGTGCTCAGGCGCGACCCTCGGGTGCGCCCGGATGCCTTTACCGATCAGTTTTCTGTCGAGCAATTTGCCGAGGTCCTGTTTTCGCTCATGCTCTCTGCCGTGATCCGGCAAGACTTTGATCCGAGTGCCGTGCTCAAGATTACGCGCCGAACCCTCTACTAACGGTCCCCGCGCAAGGCGGGGATTTTTACGGCAAGAAAATGAACGGCGTTCATGTTAAGGAGATAATGCCCGGCGTTCGGTGTGCTTGTGACGCCTGCCCGACGGCGGAATATAAGGTTCCCTGCTCTACAGTCCTGCGCAAGACGAAGGCCACATTAAGTGGCCTTCTTTGCGTGCGGAACTCGCGATGAACCTTATATTCCGCCGCCGGGCAGGCGCCACGTTGCAGAGCCTAGGCCTAGCAAGAGGGCTGATAGCTCCATGCCCGGATGTAGGCACGGTGGGACGGGCTTTCCGGATGGGCGGAATTTCGGAAAGCCCGTCCCGGAATTTGGCTATGGAATGGGATGCACTTTCCGGTTGAGGGGCTCAGCGGAGAATGCATCCCAGTATTCGGCTGAGAAACGGGACACGGTTTCCGGTTGAGGGCCTGGGCGGAAAATGCGACCCGGAATTTGCAATCGAAGCGGGATGCGGTTTCCCAACGGGGCCACAGCCGGAAACCGCATCCCACTCCGGACCTGAAGATCGGGACACGCCTTCCAGAAGGTATGGGCTGCGAACTACATTGGGCTGCCTTAAACCCGCAAGGGAGGGTTAAAAATAAATGAGACATAGGGCAGTATGTTTTAATGTTGGGGGGGGGGGCGCATTCTTTTAGATATTCAAAAAAACAGACCCCCTATGAAGAAGATGTGTAGGGGGTTAGTAGTAGATATTGGATATGGCAGTCCGGTATGGGGATAAATGACCACTTACGCCAAAATAAGTAGCATTTAGCGACAAAACATTGAAAAATGTGTAGCACATCGCTATGTTTTTCTTACGAAAAGATTCCAAATTGGCTTATTTCGGACTCGCTATTCAAGCGCCTTGCGGTTTCTGCTGAAACTTGCTGACCCTTGGATTGGTCGAATTAAGGCCTCGATGGGGATGAATTAATTATTATGGCGGCGCGCGGATTCAGACGATTTATTTCGCTTCTTAGCAGCATGGCGCTCGCGCTTGTCATAGCCCTTGCCGTTGTTTCTTTTGC
Organism: Collinsella sp.; assembly: GCA_036426035.1. Taxonomy (GTDB): domain Bacteria; phylum Actinomycetota; class Coriobacteriia; order Coriobacteriales; family Coriobacteriaceae; genus Collinsella. Next base: position 8,815 of record JAXJPE010000075.1, on the reverse strand, counting down.
TCCCCGCGCATTTGGATACACGCCTTTTGCAGTGCTTTCGGGCTCTATGGAGCCCGAGCTTCCCGTCGGCTCCATGGTGTTTGTTCGCCAGGTTGATCCAACGGATATTGCCGTGGGCGACAATGCAACTTTTTACCGATCCGACGGCGCCGTAGTGACGCACCAGGTGTACGAGGTCGACCCTGTGGCGCAGACGATCAGCACGCAGGGAATCGCAAACAAAAATGCAGATGGAACCATCATGCACGACGCCGAGCAGATGCCTTTTTCGCGCGTGATCGGTGTCGTTTCTTTTTGTGTCCCTTACCTGGGCTTCGTTAACGCATATTGCACGACGATGCCCGGTTTGCTTGTTGTGGTGGCCGTTCTGGCGCTGCTGGCCGCGGCGTCGATTGTGCTCGATCGGATGGTTCCCGACGAGCCTGCGGACAAGCATGCCCGCGCGCATGCGAGGGGGCGGCGTCCATAGCGGCAGGGGAGAGGTGTCGGCAACGGCAATGGCCGTTGCCGGGGAAAACGATTCTCGAAAGGAAGAGAACGATGGAGAACAAGAGGAAAAAGCGCTACGGCATAGTTGCCGCCTTGCTGTTGCTGGTACTGGCTGCCGGCGTGGGCACCTACGCCTGGCTGACGGCGCAGTCGAGCCTGACCAACAACTTCACCACTGCGGGCATCAACAAGCCCACTACCGATCCCGACCATCCGAATCAGCCGCTTCCGGATGATAACACTAAGGTCAACGGCAACCTGACCGAGACCAAATGGGTTAAGGACTCTAAGCTCGCCCCTGGCGTGTCTGTACCCAAGAATCCTAATGTCGGTATCGGCAAGGGATCCGAGGATGCATATGTGTACGTTTTCGTGAACAACAAGACGGCGTCTGCCGGGACCGCTGATTCCAAGACGACTTACTTCACCATTAACTCTGGCTGGAAGGCCGTTGATGCGACCTCCGTTGAGGGCGAGCCGACTCATTATCTCGGTGGCCTTTTCGTTTATGTTGGCGAAGGAACCGAGGCTACCCCGCTTATTGCCAGCAAGACTGAGGATAAGTGGACTGGCGAGCTGTTCAGCCAGGTGACTACTCCCAAGGACACCGAGCAAAAGGATTTCGCCAATCCTGCCACGATGGATGTCAACTGCTTCATTTACGCAGCAGACAATACCGCTGAGGGTTCATCTGCGTCTGCCTTGACTGCTGCCACGGATTGGGCTAACGGCCTGAAGTAATCCCACCCCCTCCACCGAGATCCCGGCCCGCTCCCCATCCCCATTTTCGGGCCGGGATCTCGGTCCCCCTTTGATCGACGATTGGCGAACGTAATGCTCAACAATCTTTCCGACAATCAGAAACGCACCTTGGCGCTTGCCGCGATGGCGCTGTTGGCCCTGGCGTGCCTGTGTGGCACGCTGGCTTTTACCGTTGATATGGTTCCGGCGAACAACGTCCTATCGTTTGGCAGCGTGAAGGTACGAGTCTGCGAATACACCCTAAACGAGCAGGGCGAGGAGATTCCGTTTGAGGCCGACGAGCGCGGCGACTATCCCGACACCGAGGCCGGGGGCTCTGACATCAGCCGCATTGTGCGCGTGGAGAACGCCGGCGCGCAGCCTGAGTACGTTCGCGCTCGTCTGCGCATGACGTCGGTGGCGCCCGACGGTTCGAGTGCGGACGCCTCGGGCAACGTCGCCTTTTACGTGAACGCGGGCGAGGGGTCCCCGTGGATCGATGGCGGCGATGGGTGGTACTACTACCGCGGATTGGCTGGGCGTGGCGGCATGCTCGACCCCGGCGCCATGACGGAGAGCCTCATGGACTCGCTGCGATTTGTGGGCGACTACCACGATGCCGCGCGCGGCGGCTCATACAGGCTCGATATCGACGTCCAGGCCGTGCAGGCCAAAAACCAGCAGGCAAACGATACCGTCCTCGACGTGCTCGACGTCGTGGGCTGGCCGGAGGCGAACTAGCCCATGGAGATTAAGAACAGAAACCGAGGCGTGCTCGGCAGGCTGATCGCTGTGGTGGCAATCGCCCTTTGCTGCGTTGTAGCGCTGCCGGCGGCAGCGCATGCCGAGGATCAGACCGAATTCCATATCACAAACAGGAACGACTTCCTGGCGTGTGTCGCGCTGTCGCGACAGCGCGACACGTCGCAGTGGATCGTCTATCTCGATAACGATATCGTTCTTAACGATGATGATATGAACGCCATTGTTGAGGATACGGTCAAGCACCTCTCCTTTGGCAACAAAGAACATCCCTTTAAGGGCGTCTTTGACGGTCAAAACCATACCGTGAAGGGCCTGAACTACGAGAATAAGGTCTTGGATCCCGAGCGCGACACGGGCTTTTTTGCCGAGACCGATGGCGCCACCATCAAGAACTTCCTGGTCAAGGATGCCAACATCTGGGCTGACTTCCGCGGCGGCATTATCGTGGGCAGGGCGATCAAAACCCACTTCGAAAACGTTATGGTCATGGAGAGCACCCTGCACGTTACGTGTGCCAACAACATGCTCAATGTGATTACCAATGCGGGTTTTGAGGGGGGCCTGATTGCCGGCGAGCTCGATGGTTGCACCCTCTACAACTGCGAGGTCCGTGGTGGCCGCGCCGTTAACAACACGACTTCGGGCGTGCAGGCAATCGGTGGCGAGGGCCTGTATATGGCGGCGTTTGCCGGCTACGTTAAGAACTCGACCATCGAGTATTGCCGCGTGACGCCTACGCGCAACGAGGATGGCTCGATTGCCGAGAAGGGCATGACCGACGTTACCAATAAATACGATGTGGCCATTGGCGCCCTGGGCGGCAACAACGTGTACGCCTCGGGTTTTGTGGGCTGCATGGCAGAAGGCGCTAAAGTCATTGACTGCTTTTCAACGGCGAAATGCTATAGCTATGCTGCTTCTTACGTGGGCGTTGTCTCCGTAACGCGCGCTTGGACGGGCGGTCTTGCAGGCCGCATCTTGTCTAAGAGCGGTAACGAGATCACTCGCAGCCATTTCGCCGGCGATTTGAGCTCGCGCCAGTACAACCCCATCGCCGTGATCCCCATTATTCAAAACGACGTGAACCTGGGCGGTATTGCTGCACGCGCTAATGCGGGTGATGCGACTATCACTGATTGCTACTTCAAGCCCAGTGTCAGCCTATCCGGGTTTAGTCAGGGTACGGCAGCCAAGAAGAAGATTTACGCCCTTGCGGGTGATGGCACGGTATCCGGTGCCGGATTCGGTCCCTGGGACGACGAACGCTACGTCACACGTGAGCTGTGGGAGCAGCATGATTACGACTTCTGTGCCGGCACCATGCGCTCGACTGCTAACGATGCGTATCCGAATGACTCACACCCCAATGAGTGGGCGATGGACTACAAACTGAATATCCCCGTACACGGCGAAAGCGTGAAGACGACGACCGACTTCCCCGGCGCGGGTACGGCAACCGTTCTGGCAACCATGTTGGGAAAAGATCAATCTACCAGCGATCCGTACACCTTTGCCGTGAGCGCCGTGCTGGCGGGAACGGCCCAGGGCTTGGCCAAGGGCGATACGTCGGTAACGTTTAAGCAGGATACCTCCGCAAAGCCTGAGGGGCTGAGCGAGGAGAACGGCGGCTACCGCTTTATGGGCTGGTTCCGCGAGCCCGATGTGCGTGTGAACCGAATTGGACAAGACAACAGCTGGTTTGACGGCAAGACCGATGCCGATGCTGTGGCTGCTGGCAAGCAGGTCCAGAAGAGCGAGTTGCACGACGAAACGTCAACCTATACTGCCGATAACGCGAAAGGGGCCAAGGCTTTTGAGGGCAATGACCTGTTTATCGCTTCGTACGAGGCACAGGTGCTGTTCTATAACGTTAAGGGCGAGACGCTTGATTGGAAAACCGGTGCTGCGCACGGCAAGTCAACTGATTGGTACCGCTATGGCGTGGGTTTGACGCCCGCTGCCCCCGCGGATCGCGGCAACTTGAAGCCTACCGCGACATTTATCGGCTGGACCACGCAGCCTAGCAGCGAGGCGGGGATGAATGGTGGCTATGCCGCCATCACTTCGACTCAGTTAGCCGAGCTTAAAAATCAGGGAGCTTTTTATCCTGCGGGTAGCGAGATCACGGTTGTCCGTCCTACCGACTTCTACCCGGTGTACAGCGACTACGTGTCGAACATCATAACGGTGTTCGAGGGCAATGAGCAGGACACAACCGACGATAAGACTCTGCGCGACGGTGTGGGCAAAACCAATGTCGACGTCCAGACTACCGAGGACGGCACCAGCGTCTACACGGTACAGGTGTGCAACACGGAAGGTACGCCCCTGCCCAATGGCGGCAAGCTGCCCGATGGCTATCGCTTCTTGGGTTGGTACGAAAACAAGGGAACCGAGGATGCTCCGCTCGAGGTGCGCGTAAGCCGCGATCCCAGCTATACGCTCCCCGCAGATGTCGATTTAACCGCGCCGCATACCTACATCGCCCGCTTTGAGTACCGAGTGGATTATTACGTTCGGGCTTATACCAACCATGAGTTTACGGACAGCAAGCTACTTTGTTCCGTTTGGAATCGCTATCAAACGCCCTTTGAGGAAAACGTCGGTAGTACCTTCGTGCGTGAAAACGTCGTCCACTGGGGTCCGGAGCATGTTGACCACGGTATAAAGGATAGGTATGACGAAACGTGTGGCACGCGCTTCACGAAGGAAACCCTTGTCGTGAGTCCCCTTAACGCGTACTCGCACAACGTTAAAAACGATACGGGAGCCGATACTCTAAAAAACCTCTATGCCGATACTGATTTTCCAGGCGCTGCAACGCTAAGCGATACTTGGACTTCGGCTTCGCTGAACGTAACGGCCAAACTGGTGAATGATCGCTATCGCCTGAATTTCTGGACGCTTGAGCGCGATGGTGAATATTGGACATATGTGAAAAATCCCATCGAGAGCATAGTGCGTACAGATAAGAAGTACTACGTTCGCGCGATGATTACCACGGACGTTAATTTCTACAACAAGGGCGATAATGTCGTGAGGACTGCCACGCGGCGCTATGAGAGTAACTTGCTGCAGACCAAGGTGAACGGGGCGGATCCGACGTTCACGTATTACTACCCGCATGTTAATAAGTCGGTTAAAGTGGCCGAAAAACCAGAAGATGGTGAGAAGGGATCGTATGAGAGCCCCCTGACCCTCGAAGCTTCCCCGACCGATGCCGACATGGCCGTGCCGGGCTATAAGTTCCTGGGCTGGATTTCGACCGCCGAGGTCAAGAAGGATTCTGCCGTCTGGAAATATATCTATGATGTCGCCAACGACCCCTATGTGACGAGCGATCCGGAAAAGGCGGCGCCATACTTGGCGACGGATGACTCCAAGGTCACCCAGTGTCAGGATGCCTATCCCGTCTACGCAAAGTTCGACGTCAACTACACCACCAACCTGCACCGCGCCGGTTTTAATGGCACTTCCGAGGTGAATGTTCCTAGGTATGACATCACCCCTAATCTCAATGCGGACACCGATCCCGCCACGGCAACGGTGACTCCTGATATCGAAACGACGGTATACAAGTCAGGCGGCGAGCGATATAAGCTGAATAAGGTCGAAATCGAACTCCCGAACGGTGAGGTTAAGGAGCTCGAATCTGACGGCAATAACTCGTATACCTATCCGGTGGAGCCGGGCAAGCCTTACACGTTTGTGGCCTACTACACGCCCATTGCGGTGGTGTATCACCTGAACGACACCGATATCGATGGCAAGCTCGCGCAGGAGGGCAATACGCTCGGCAGCCTTAAGGATGGCATGCCGCTGCCGACGTATAACGTTGGCGACATCGATGCTGCAACGAACGCATACAATGCCTTCGTAGGCTGGACGGAAACTAAACCGGCATCCGGCAACGGTTATGTCGTTTGGTCGGACGGCCTCCCCATGGTGAATACAAACACTGTGGTTAACGCCCCCATGGAGCTGTACCCGGTCTACCGTGCCAGCGCGGTAATTGTCCAATCGAGTATCGATGCCAATCTGGATAACCCCGATTCTGTGCGTTCTCTTTCGCGCACCGACTCTGGCGATCAAATTTCGCTGGAAGTAAGAGCTAAAGCTGAGGTTGTCGGCAAGGATGGCACCAAGTACGACTTTGTCGGCTGGTCGCGTGACTACGAACCCGATGGCAAATACACTCTGTTGACCGATGACGAGAAGTATCCCCTCGAGGGCAGCGAGCCCTTTGAGAGCGTGACCTACACCGCGGTGTATAAGATCGCGCCGTATAAGGTGCGCTATCACGGTGTCGACGGGTCGGTCGTCTTTACGGCGACGGTCGACTCGGACGGCGAGCGAGCGACGGGCGCCGGCTTTGTCCATAACGTCGATGTTCCCAAGGTGGATGAGAGCGGCAACCCGGTCTATGACAAAAACGGCAATCCCGAGATGGAGAAAAAGTCCGTGGCATACGACCCGGACGCCCACTCCAAGATCGTCGCGCTGCTCGATGAACAGACGGCTACTAGCGGTGGCGTGCGCGAACTCTTCCTGGAGTGGCGATATGTGCCTGCCGTTGGCGCTCCGAAGTCTTGGGATGAGTTTAAGGGCGAGCCGGTCAAGGGAGACATGGACCTGTATCCCGTGACGTATCGAGTGGCCGCCAACGATACGTCCGATACCGAGAGACCCGTAGCCATGACCGCGCAGCTTAAGTGGCTGCTCGATCCCACCGCTGGCAACACAGTCGACAACAACGCCGATGAGGCGCCGTTTAAGGCCTGCTTCGCCGAGCCGTTTATGGGGACGCAGCTGACTGTTACCGTTAAGCGGGCGAGCTACGGTCCTGGTGCGTCCATGTCGGAGGAACCCGTTAACGACCAGTATGTCTCGCTCTACAGCTTGGGCTCGGGTAACGGTTCGTTCGACTTGACCAACCGCCTGGAGTCCAAGAAGACGGGCGAAGGGGGGCAGGCTCCTGGCAATGCCGTGTTCGACTTCGCCAAGACCCATGCGCTGACGATCGTCAAAAAGACCACCGATGCCAGCGCCATGGGACAGACGTTCCGCTTTAAGGTGACGAAGACGGCGGAGGGAGCCTCTCCCGAGACGCGCGTGGCCGAGGTGAAGGTCGATAAGCGGCAGCAGGAAAACGGTGAGACCTGGTATGTCGGCAGCGTGCAGCTCGCCGCTCCGGCGGGCATCTATACCGTCGAGGAAGACACGGCTTGGGCATGGCGCTACGAGGGCGAGCTGAGTACGCCGGGCAAGGCGCCCGGCAAATCTGCCGAGCTGACGATTTCGTCTGCATCGAGCGCGAACGATGCCACGTTCACCTGCACGAACACGCGTGTGAACGACAAATGGATCGACGGCAGCGATCGTGCCCATAACGTTTGGAGCAACGGCAACGTAGCAAAGAAGGAGGATTAGCATGTCCAAGCGCAAGCGCATCATCGCCTTGCTGGTGGGGGTTATCCTCTTGGCCGGTACGGCAGGCACGCTGGCCTGGCTTTCGGTTACGGGCGTGCTGGTCAACCAGTTCGGCATCGGATCGGTGACGCCATCGGTTCAGGAAACGCTCAACGGCAAAGTGAAAAGCGATGTCAAGGCGAAGAACACGGGTACTGCGCCCGCCTATATTCGTGCTGCAGTGGATATCTACTGGCAAGATGCGACGAGCGGCGCTCGCCTGTGGGATGAGCCGCAAGCTGACTCGGACTACGAGATTGCGTGGAGCGTGGCTGATGCCTCGGGCGCGAACTCGGCTTCTAGCTGGGTTAAGTCGAGCGACGGGTTCTATTACTGGACGTCGCCCGTTGCTCCCGGCGGTGAAACCGGCATGCTCATTAATAGAGTAACCGAGCTCAAGGCAACCGAAGGTCGCGATCTTGTCGTGGATATCTCCACTCAGGCGGTCCAGGCGACGCCCGATGAGGCCGTGCACGATGCATGGGGTTGCTCGGTCAAGAATGGCGTGCTGGTGCCGCCGCATGGAGGTGCGTAAGTATGGCGTTCCCAATTCGCAAAGGTGTTGCGCGCTCCTTGCGTTGCATGGTCGCGGCCATTTTCTGCGTGGTCACGCTCGCTGTTCCCGCCCGTGCGTTTGCCGATACTCCCGCGATTGCCTATGACGGAAATGCGCGCCAGCTGACGGTCTCGGGGGCGACGGGCTCCTCGGGGGAGCCCGATCTGTTTCCCGCCTTTAAAGGTCTAATGCCCGGCGATGTGCGCGAGCAGCAGATTGAGATTCGTGCCACGGGTGTAAAGTCCCAGGTACGCGTGTTTGTGCGGGCCGTTGTCGATCACGAGACGGCACGCCAGCTGTCGCCCATTACCTTAACGGCGTCGGCGGGCGATGCGTCTGCCGGTTGGCTCCAGACGGGAACGCCGGGCAGCGTGTTCGCCTATCCCACGCAGGTCGCAACGTTTACGAGCGATGGCAGCACGGTGCTCAATTTGCAACTAAGTGTCCCGACGTCGGTGGGCAACGAGCTTGCCGACGCAAGCAAGACCATCCGCTGGGAAATCACCGCCGAGGACGATGGCGAGAAGATTCCCGTACAACCTGTTGGCAGTAAGAGCCCCGGTCTGTTTGGCCTGGCGGCAACCGGCGACAGCACGCTCGCATTGCTCTTGGTGTTGCTGACGCTTGCAATCATTGCTTTCATGGCCGCGCTGCTTTTATCCCGGAGGGATAAGCGCTAGGTCCATCTTCTAAATGCTTCGCCCTCCCGGGCGGCGGGCACGAAGTTCCCTGCTCTACAGTCCTGTGCAAGACGAAGGCCACATTAAGTGGCCTTCTTTGCGTGCGGAACTCGCG
>JAXJPE010000074.1:0-9533 GCA_036426035.1 Collinsella sp. | reverse complement strand
CGAGGATATCGACTACCTTGCCTCGCTCCAGGCCCCGGCCGGCGGCGCGATGTTCAAGCCTGGATTCCTCGACTACCTGCGCGATTTTCGTGCGCATGTAAATATCGATGCCGTCCCTGAGGGCGAGCTCGTCTTTCCGCGCGAGCCCATGGTGCGCGTCACCGGCCCCGCGCTGGAGTGCCAGCTGCTCGAGACAGCGCTGCTCAACATCGTCGGCTTCCAGACACTTGTCGCCACCAAGACGGCGCGCGTGGTGTTGGCGGCGGACGGTCGTCCCGTGGCCGAGTTTGGTCTGCGCCGCGCCCAGGGTCCCGATGGCGGCCTGGCCGTCGCGCGCGCGAGCTACGTTGCCGGCTGTTCCTCTACGTCCAATGTGCTCGCCGGTCGCCGCTACGGTATTCCCGTCTTTGGCACGCATGCGCACAGCTGGGTGATGAGCTTCGATTCCGAGCTCGAGGCCTTCCGCGCCTTTGCCAAGTCGAGCCCCAAGAACTGTACGCTGCTCATCGACACCTACGATGTGCGTGAGGGCTGCGAGCATGCCATTACGGTTGCCAAGGAGATGGAGGCGGTGGGCGAGCGCCTGTCGGCTATTCGCATTGACTCGGGCGACCTCGCCAAGCTCTCCAAGTATGTGCGCGGCCGTTTTGATGCCGAGGGCCTGCCCTATGTGGGGATCTCGGTTTCCAACGATCTTGACGAGTACACGATTCAGTCACTGCTCGACCAGGGTGCGCCTATCGATAGCTTTGGCGTGGGCACCAAGCTCGCGACCTGCTATGACCAGCCGGCGCTGGGCGGCGTGTACAAGCTTTCCGCCCGCCGTGCGAGCGAGACGGACCCGTGGACGCCGGTGGTTAAGCTCTCCGAGCAGCCCTACAAGCGCACGATCCCGGGCGTGCAGCGCGTGCGCCGCTATTACGACGGCTTTGGCGGCCCGATCTGCGACATGATCTATGACGAGGATCATCTGGCGGGGGAGGGCGCCGCGCGTGGCAATACCCTCGTGGCCGTGAACGATGCCGCCCTGGTGACCGACGTTTCCGAGCTTGAGTATCGCGAGCTGCTGGTGCCGATCGTGCGCGATGGCAGTGCCGTTGCCCCGCGCGAGAGCATTGAGGACGCACGCGAGCGTTGCACCTGGGCACTGGACCATCTGGATCCGGTCTACAAGCGCTTCCTGTACCCGCAGACTTATGTGGTGGGCATGGAGCAGGGCTTGGCACAGGTGCGTGACGAGCTCGTGCGCAAGAACATGGCCGCGGCTTCGGCCTTCCCCTGGGCAAAATGATCCGAAGGGGACGGAGGAAAACGGATCAGTTGGCCTTGCGGCTCCTCCGGTGATCCGCATGCGACGGAGGAAAACGGATCATTTTCTCGCCCGCCTGCTCAACATTCGATTGGTTTGACGTATGACGACTTCTTATAAAACGATGGTGGTAAAGATCGGTTCGTCCACGGTGGTGGGTGCCGATGGCAAGGTCAACCGCGCCTTTATCGGCGGGCTTGCCGATCAGGCCGCAGCCCTGCGCAAACTCGGCTGGCGCCTGGTCGTGGTGAGCTCGGGCGCTATCGCCTGCGGCTATCCCGTGTTGGGCTTCGACCGCAAGCCGGTCGGCGACCTGCCGAGCCTGCAGGCCTGCGCCTCGGCCGGTCAGTGTATCATCTCGTCGGCCTACGACGAGGAGTTTCATGCGCGCGACCTGCTCACCTCGCTCGTGCTGCTCACGCGCCACGATACGGCCCGCCGCACGTCCTACCTGCACGCACGCGACGCCCTGCTGCGCCTGGTGGAGCTTGGCGTGGTGCCTGTTGTCAACGAGAACGATACCGTTACTGTCGACGAGATCAAGTTTGGCGACAACGACACGCTGGCGGCGCTCGTAAGCTGCTTGGTTTCTGCCGATCTGTGCGTGACGCTCTCGGACATCGATGGGCTCTATACCGCCAATCCGCATGAGGACCCAACGGCCGAGTTTGTCCCGGTCGTGCATAAGATCGATGCCAAGATCATCGCCTCGGCGGGCGATTCTTCCACATCGGTGGGCACGGGCGGCATGATTACCAAGATCCGCGCGAGCCGCATTCTGATGACGGCGGGCATTCAGAGCGTGATATGCTCGGGCGAGGAGCCCGATGCGCTCGTGCGCCTCGCTCGCGGCGAGAGTGTGGGCACGCTGTTCGATCCGCCGGCGGAGCGTCTGGACATTGCGCCCCGCAAGCTGTGGATCGCGCTGGGCGACAAGGCGCATGGCTCGGTGACGGTCGATGACGGCGCCGCGAAGGCGCTGGTCAGCCGTGGCTCGTCCTTGCTCGCGGTGGGTATTCGCGAGGTCGATGGCACGTTTGCCGAGGGCGATGTGCTCGATGTGTGCGACCCGAGCGGTATGGTTGTCGCCCGCGGTATCGCCGAAGCCGATTCGGACGTGCTGGAGCTTGCGGCAGGACGTCGCCAGGACCAGATTGCCGGCAACCGCCTACTGGCAGACCTGGCCGAGAAGCCCGCGATTCATCGAGATAATCTGATCGTCTTCGCCTAACGGGTCGACGCTGCGCGCCGCCCAGAGCGACAATTTGTCATTCAAAAGGCGAGGCATGACCATCAGGTCTTCGCCTAACCAATTGACGCTGCAAACGCCCCTAAGCGGCAATCTGACGTTCAATCGTCGGGCATGACCAAAAGGTCAATGCCCTCCTCTTTCACGTCACCTTGCTCGCTTAGGGGCGTTTTCGCTTTCCGTCCTCTTCCTGCGGCATCGTCATTGCCGGTACTTGTCCGGCACCTGGGGACGTTCCTTTTGTGCCGGCAGTTGGGGACACTCCTTTGCTAGAAGATTCGGCGCAGGTCTCCGCGGTTGAGGGCTTCGTCGAAGAGGTGCTTGAACACCGCGCTGCCGTGCAGGCCATCGTGCTCAAACTCGTTGGTCACCCAGGCATGCGAGTTGCCAATGCGGCTGAGCGTATCGAGCTGCAGGCCCGAATCCACGTACATGTCGTCGAAGTACACTGCGGCCTGGAGCGGCACCTCGTTGCAGGCTAGGCGCTGCGGGTCGTAGATCTTGTCCCAGCCGGTGTCTTCCATCAGCAGATCCATGGCGGGCTTGAAGGGCTTAAGTTCGGGCATCTGCTCAAACATCCACGGGAACATGGCTTCACCGGTAAACATGAGCGGGCGCGCGAGTGTGTCGAACTCGGCGCGGTGCGCCTTCTCTTCTGCCGCGGCCCAGCGAATGGGCATGGTGTCGCCGTCGGCGTAGATGAACTCCTGCAGCGTCCAGTACAGCGGATTCGTGCGTGTGTTGGTGCGCTCGAAGGCGCGCATCAAAAAGCTGTCGGATACCGAGGAACCGCAGCTCAGCGTACCGTCGCCATCAACAAACGCGTGGTCGATAATCCAGTGCATGCGCTCAAAGCTCGGCTTCATGCCAAAGTCACTGCCCATGAGCTGCAGGCGTTCGACCGTCATCGGCGAGCCGTCGGGCAACGCGGGCTTTTGCTCCTCGAGGGCATCTGCCAGGGCTGCCACGCGTTCGACGTCGGCGGGGTAGCGGTCGTAATACTGCTGCGTCTTGGCGGCCATGCGCGGGAAGGTGTGCGCGTAGACCTCGCTGGCGCTCGCCGGCACGTGCGGAATGCCGCCACAGGTAAAGCTTGCCGTTACGCCCTCGGGGAAAAGCGATAGATAGCTCAACGTTAAAAAGCCGCCGTAGCTCTGCCCGAGTGTGGCCCAGGGCTTGCCGCAAAAGCCCACCAGGCGCAGGTACTCAAAATCGCGCACGATGGAGCTGGCGAGGTGGCGCTTGAGGAAGTCCGCCTGCGAGCGGGCCGCATCGGCTCCTGCTGCCTCGGCGCGATCGCCCAGAGCCGCGATCGTACGCCCGTCTACGCAGCTGCTGCGCCCGGTACCTCGCTGGTCGGGCAGCACGACGCGGAAATGCTTGACGGCCTCCTCGATCCAGCCATCGCTTGTGGGCGACAGCGGACGCGGGCTCTCGCCGCCGGGGCCGCCCTGCAAAAAGAGGAGGAGCGGCAAGTCGTCGTTAATGCGGTCGGGCGCGCAAACCACACGGTAGAAGAGCTTGATGCTTTCGGGTGCACCGGCGATGGGCGCCGGCATTGCGCCGCGGCGCATGGTGCTGCCGACGGCCAAAAGCATGGGCTCCAGGCCGCGCCAGTCGAGGGGGACGTCAATGCTGTGGTCCTCGACATACAGGCCGGGGACGTGGTACGAAGTGATGAGCGCCATGTGATGCTTCCATTCGTTGCGGTGTTTCGGGTTGACCAATTCTACCGCCGTCTGCGAGGATGCGTGCAAATCGGCTACCATGGTTGGCAAACATCTAAGAGAAAGGGCCGTTCATGTCGGTCGATATAGCCACCTACGTTCACGATCTTGCCGTTGAGGCCAAGGCCGCTTCGGGCGCGCTTGCCACGGCGAGCGATGCCCGGCGCCAGGAGGCCGTGCGTGGCATGGCCGCGGCGCTGCGCGACGGCGTCGATTCCATCGTTGCCGCCAACGAGCTCGATATGTCCGCCGCGCGTGATGCGGGCACCTCGGCTGGCCTGCTCGATCGCTTACTACTGACGCCCGAGCGCGTCGAGAGTATGGCCGCCGGCCTGGAGAAGCTCGCTGAGCTGCCCGATCCTGTCGGCCGCGTGCTCGACCACCGCGTGCTTGCAAGTGGTGTGGACCTGACCCGCGTGAGTGTGCCACTGGGCCTGGTCGCCATGGTGTATGAGGCCCGTCCCAACGTGACGGCCGATGCTGCGGGCATCTGCATCCGCACTGGCAACGCCTGCATTCTGCGCGGCGGTTCGCTGGCCTATCACTCGTGCGCCATGATCGCCGAGCTGCTGGCCGATGCGCTCGAGGCCAAGGGCTTCCCGCGCGAGGCCGTGTCAATGATCGAGTCCACCGACCGCGAGGCCACTGGCGAGCTCATGAAGCTCCGCGGTATCGTCGATGTGCTCATTCCGCGCGGCGGTGCAGGGCTGATCCAGCGCTGCGTGCGCGAGTCGCTCGTACCGGTTATCGAGACGGGCACGGGTAACTGCCACATCTACGTGCATGAATCTGCCGACTTCGATAAAGCTCTCAGTATTATCGTTAATGCCAAGACCCAGCGCGTGGGCGTGTGCAATGCCGCTGAGTCGCTGCTGGTCGACCGCGCCGTGGCAGATTCGTTTTTGCCGGCGGCCGTGGCCGTGCTGCACGACCACGGCGTGCTGATTCACGGTGACGAGGCCACGTGCGCTGCATGCGCCGATGCCGGTCTTGCCGAGGGCGATGACTTTGTTGCCGCAACTGAGGAGGACTGGGGCCGCGAGTATCTGGCGCTCGAGATGAGCGTGAAGGTCGTGGCGAACGAGGACGAGGCCATCGCGCACATCAACCGCTACGGCACCATGCATTCCGAGGCCATCATCGCCGAGGACGAGGATGCCTGCGAGCGCTTCCTGGATGCGGTCGATGCCTCGGCCGTGTACGCCAACGCCAGCACGCGCTTCACCGACGGCGGCGAGTTTGGCCTGGGCGCCGAGATCGGCATCTCGACCCAAAAGCTCCATGCCCGCGGCCCCTTTGCCGCCGAGGCCCTCACCACCTACAAATACAAGCTCCGCGGCACCGGTCAGGTTCGCCCCTAAACCTACCAAAAAGGGACAGGTTTATTTTGGCAGGTTTTATCTGCGGTTTTGCCGGGCGACACGTTTGCCCGGCTTTTTTCTCCGTATACCTTTTCTGCCTTTCGGCTTGAGCTACGGCGATATACGATAATGACACCGTGTCCTAGCACCGACTCACCTGGAGGTATTGCCATGTCCCAGATGCTTTCCGCCGGAATCACCCGCGACCGTGCGTTCGAACTGCTTAACGAGCACAACAAAGACCCGTTCCACATCACCCACGGCGAGACGGTCGAGGGCACCATGCGCTACTTTGCGCGCGAGTTCGATCCCAAGAACGAGGAGTTTTGGGGCATCGTCGGCCTGCTGCACGACTTGGATTGGGAGGAGCATGAGGACGACCCCGTGAACCACACCATCTATGCGGCAGAAATCCTCGAGGGCGAGGGCGCATCGCCCGAACTCATTCGCGCTATTCAGACGCACACGTCCGATTTCAATGCCTCGCTGCCCAAGCCCGAGCTTCAGATGGAGAAGATCCTGTTTGCTTGCGACGAGCTCACCGGCCTGATCGGTGCTGCCGTGATCATGCGTCCGAGCAAAAGCGTCATGGACTTTACGACTAAGTCGCTCAAGAAAAAGTTCAAGGACAAGCGCTTTGCCGCCGGCTGCTCGCGCGACGTGATTTCGCAGGGCGCCGAGATGTTGGGCTGGGAGCTTCCCGAGCTCTTCGACCGCACCATCGCGGCCATGCAGTCCTTCGCGCCCGACCGCGACACCTTCCAGGCCTAACCTGCCAAAATGGGACAGGTTTATTTTGGTAGGTTTTATCTGGGAAAACGCTTCCGTTGGATGTTATTCAGCGGAAGCGTTTTCTGTTTGACATGGTGACGCTGGCGAATGGCGGCGCCTCGCGGCAGACAGCTGCGCTTCGCCGTATCCGTAACTCGGCAAACGCGACGCTACGACGCGTTCTTGATAATCCATGTTCCCAGTCCGGTAAGCAGCTGAACCTGCTTAACCGTTAGCCCTTGTTTTCGAAGCGCGAGAATCGCCTCATTGCGAAGTGGCTTGGAGACGGATTTGAGTTCCGTCGGAGCACATCCTGCGACACTCTGCACGATTGCCGTGCCAAATTCGCATAGATCTTCCTCGCGAACCTTGGCTGTTGCGCTGGGGCGATAGGGAAGCGACGGCGTACTTTCCATGAGCCGAAGGTATGAGCGAGGTGTTGGGAATAAAACACCGACAACGCTGCCGGTAACATGCGGCCGTGACCTGGCACTCATTAGATACTCGCGATGGCTGCTCCAGGGATATTCGTCGTATGCCGCCAGTCCCGCTTTTTGTGGATTCAGATGAATGTATCGAATTGCCTCGAGTAAATATACTTCTGACTTAATGGGCGAATCCCAAAACCGCTCCTGAAACACGTGGCCGATATGCCCCGTCCGCGCATTGTACCTGCCCGCATACGATACTGCTACCGCGTGCATCGCGTCGCTCTTGCGGTCGTCCGGATCGTCGATGAGCAGATGAATGTGGTTTCCCATAAGGCACCAAGCGATAAGCTCGATATTGTGTTTGGGGAGGATCGCATCGAGGATCTGAAGCATGGCGATTCGGTCCTCGGCATCGTCAAACAGCAATTGCCCTCCGTTTCCACGCAACGTGATGTGGAAATAACCGGTTGGTGACTTTGAACGAGGTTTTCTCGGCATGGCCCCTCCTTTAGCTTGGATGGGCTGAAGATATCTCATTCGGAGGCTTCGGTTGTCGAGATTCAGTTCACCGACTATAGCTGCTACCTGCCGAAATGTTATTGCGTTTTCAAATTGATGCTTTTTAATGGTAATTGAGCAAGACAGGCGCGCTTGTTGTGGATGCGGCCGTTGGTTGCGTCGATCTGGACGGCCCCCGCGTGATGTCATCGCAAATGGGCTTCACGTATTCTACGGATATAGAAAAATGGCCGGGCGCTCACAAACAAAACGGAGCACCCGGCCATTTACTGATTGTTTGTTGACGTTTGGCCAGATAAAACCTGCCAAAATAAACCTGTCCCTTTTTGGCAGGTTAGTTGAGGGCGGCTTGGGCTAGGCGGGCTTCGGCGGCCTCTTCGGTGACGCCCAGGGCCACGGCGAACTCCTCGATGGAGCGGCGCTTGGCTTCCTTGAGTACGCGCATGTAGTAGGAGCTGGGCTTTTTATCTGCTTCCTCGGCCTGGCGAATACGGTGCATCATGGTTTTTGCCACGCGAACCGTCTCGGGCGCGCCCAGCTTGAGCTGCTGCTTAAAGTGCGTCTCCTCGAGCGAGCTATTGCGCTCGGTAAAGGTGTCGCACTCCAGCTCATCGTAGTGGCTCAGCAGGTGCTCTGCATCTTGCTGGGAGATAGCGGCATGCAGACGGTCGGCCTGCGCCACGGGGTACATGAGAATCGTCTGCGCATGTCCCTGTTTGGTCTCGAGCAACAACATGGGCTGCGGTGTGTCGTCCCTAAAGCCGACGACGGTGCAGACTCCCTGACCCGGATGAATGACGTGTTGACCGATTGAGAACATGCTACCTCCAACTTATACGAATTTACGTATGTTAAGAATACCACGCTGACGTGCGCAAACCATCACTTTATGCAGGAAAAGCACACAACTCCGATAGGTAAGAGTATTCGATAACAGACGCAGCTCATTCACACCTTTATGCATTTTCAACGCCTGCATAATCTGCAGGCAGACCGGCATCTTTGAGTGACTCCATACAAGCGGTAGTCATTTTTGTGCATATGCAATATCTATTAGCTTTACCCTGCGACAGTAGTTACCGCTTGTGATAGAGTGCTACAAACTCTGGCTTTTGCCCTACGAGTGATCAAGAGCTCGGGGGCTTTAACACAAGGAGGATCTATGCCCGAGAAGATTGAAGAGCTGGTACGCGCTGCGCTTGCTGCGGCCCAGGAGGCCGGCGACCTTTCCGCATTTGAACTTGACGATTGCGCTATCGAGCGACCGGCTGATACTTCTCATGGCGAGTGGACCTCCACCATGGCCCTGAAGTCCGCCAAGCTGGCTCACTGCGCCCCGCGCAAGATCGCCGAGGCCGTCGTCGCCCATATGCCCGAGGATCCCGCAATCGAGAAGGTCGAGATCGCCGGTCCTGGCTTCATCAACTTCTACCTCTCCGTCGCCGTCAAGAACGCCATCTTTGGCGAGGCCCGCGAGAAGGGTATGGACTTCGCTAAGTCCAACGTCGGTGGCGGCCTGAAGACCCAGGTCGAGTTCGTCTCCGCTAACCCCGTCGGCCCCATGCACATCGGTCATGGTCGCTGGGCCGCTCTGGGCGACTCCCTTTGTCGTGTGATGGACCACGCCGGTTACGACATCCAGCGTGAGTTCTACATCAACGACCACGGCTCTCAGATGAACACCTTCGGCAACTCCATCAGCACGCGCTATATGCAGCTTGCCGACATCATCGCCAAGCAGGGCGTGGATATCGACGAGGCTCACAAGCTTCTGATCGCCGACCGCGACGCCTTTGTTGCCGACGAGAGCGACGAGCATCCCGAGACCCATCCGTATCAGGACAACTTTGCCGAGACTCTGGGCAAGGACTCCTACGGCGGCGACTACATCATCGACGAGGCTGCCGAGTTCTGGCGCACCGACGGCGATAAGTGGGTCGACGCCGACCCGCAGGAGCGTATGGAGAGCTTCCGCGAGCGCGGCTATGTGAAGATGGTCGACAACATGCGCGACCTCTGCCACGCCGTCAATTGCGACTTCGATCGTTGGTACTCCGAGCGTTCGCTGTATGTGAAGGACACCGAGGGTGAGACCGCCGGCACCTCCGCCGTCGACCGCGCTTTTGAGAAGCTCGACAAGATGGGCTACCTCTACACCAAGGACGG
>JAXJPE010000073.1:0-27768 GCA_036426035.1 Collinsella sp. | reverse complement strand
GTAGATGACGCGCCCGCGGGCAAAGTCGACCTCGAGCATCTGGCCCGGTCCCAGGCAGCCGCTCGTCAGGATGTTCTCGGGACTCACCTCGATGGTGCCCACCTCGCTCGCCAGCATAAAGCGACCGTCGCGCGTCACATAGTAGCGGGCGGGACGCAGGCCGTTACGGTCGAGGGCGGCACCCAGCGTGCGACCGTCGGTAAAGGCGATGGCCGCCGGGCCATCCCACGGCTCCATGAGCATGGACTGGTAGGCGTCGTAGGCGCGGCGCTCCTCACTCAGGCTGTCGTTGTGGTCCCACGGCTCGGGCAGCAGCATGGATGCGGCACGCGTGAGCGGGCGACCGTTCATGACCAAAAACTCGAGCACGTTATCCAGAATCGCGGAGTCGGAACCCTCGCGGTTGATAATGGGCATTACGCGCTCAAGATCGTGCTGCAACACGGGGCTGTACAGGTTGGGTTCGCGGGCGCGGATCCAGTTGACGTTGCCCTTGAGGGTGTTGATCTCGCCGTTGTGGATGATAAAGCGGTTGGGGTGCGCGCGCTCCCAGCTGGGTGTGGTGTTGGTGGAGTAGCGCGAGTGGACAAGCGCCACGGCCGTCTTGACGGCGGCGTCGTTGAGGTCGATAAAGAAGCGGCGCATCTGCGTGGCCACAAGCATGCCCTTGTACACGATGGTGCGCGAGCTCATGGAGCACACGTAGAAGATCTTATCGCGCAGGGCGAACTCAGCGTCGGCCTTCTTCTCGATGGTGCGGCGGCACACGTACAGGCGGCGCTCGAAGGCGTCACCGGCGGGCGTGTCGTCGGGGCGGCCCAGGAAGGCCTGCAGGATGGTGGGCATGCAGGCGCGGGCCGTCTCGCCCAGGTCATGCGGGTCGACGGGCACCTCGCGCCAAAAGAGCAGCGGCACGCCGGCCTCGGCGCAGCCCTCCTCAAACACGCGACGGGCATCCTCTACGCCCTTGTCGTCCTGTGGGAAGAACAGCATGGCCACGCCATAGTCGCCCTCTGCCGGCAGAATCTGGCCGCACTTTTGAGCCTCTTTACGGAAAAAGTGATGCGGAACCTGGAACAGGATTCCGGCGCCGTCGCCGGTGTTCTTCTCGAGTCCGGTGCCGCCGCGGTGCTCCAAGTTGACCAGAATGGACAGTGCGTCGTCCAGAATCTGGTGATGGCGCTCGCCGTTGATATCGGCAAGCGCGCCGATGCCACATGCATCGTGGTCGAATTCGGGGCGATAAAGGCCCTGCTGCTGAGCGGAATCTGCCTGCATCGCGATCCTCCCCTTGGTGTTAGACAGTCAGTTGAATAGGCATACTAGGAGCATCACCGGCCCGTTGTGTTTCCCGCCCGTTTCGAAACAATCGCGTAACGCACACCCTACGAGTGGACACCGCCGACCTCAAGGACGACGACAAGGCCCCAAGTTCGGCCTGCAAACTCACCTCTTCAAACATCTCAATCTGTAACAGTAAAACCCAATTTCGACGACTAACTGTTACAGATTGAGATGTTTTCGAGAGACGGTTCCGAATGTCTCAATCTGTAACACGAAGAGCCGGTTTTTGCAGCTAACTGTTACAGATCAAGACATTTCGGCAATCCCCTTTCACCATCCTATTCAAATACAACAATTTTGTTAGTCTTGGTTAACTTTTTAGCCTAAAACGGGTATCCTTTGCGGCGTCAAACAAACGGCACGCATGTCGTGCCACATTAAGGAGGCCCCTATGGCAAACCAGACAGACCGGCAGACGATCCAACTCGTCCTTATCCGCCACGGAGAGTCGGAGTGGAACAAACTCAACCTGTTCACCGGCTGGACCGACGTAGAGCTCACCGACACGGGCCGCGAAGAGGCGGCGGCAGGCGGCCACGCCCTCAAAGAGGCGGGTTTCGACTTTGACATCTGCTACACCTCGCGCCTCAAGCGCGCGATCCACACCCTCAACATCGTGCTCGGCCAGATGGACCGCGAGTGGCTGCCCGTCATCAAATCGTGGAAGCTCAACGAGCGCCACTACGGCGCGCTGCAGGGTCTCAACAAAGCCGATGCCGCCGCAGAACATGGCGACGAGCAGGTACTCATCTGGCGCCGCTCCTTCGATGTCTGTCCGCCGGCGCTCGAGCCGGGCGACACGCGCGACCCCCACACCCAGGAGCAATACCGCGACATCGCGCCCGACCAACTGCCCTACACCGAGTGCCTCAAGGACACGATCGCCCGCGCCTGGCCCTATTTTGAGGACGAGATCAGACCCCAGATGCTCGCCGGCAAACGCGTGCTCATCGCCGCGCACGGCAACTCCCTGCGCTCACTCGTCATGAAGTTCGAGCATCTCACGCCCGAGGAAATCCTCAAGGTCAACATCCCCACCGGCGTGCCGCTCGTCTACACCTTCGACACCGATTTCAACGTTCTCGATAAGCGCTACATCGGTGACCCAGCGACCATCGCCGCCAAGATCGATGCCGTCGCCAATCAGGGCAAGGCGCACAAGTAGCCCAAACCAAAACCCAGGGCGCGGCGCAACCCAAGTGCAGCGCCACGCCACCCCAACGTAGGAACCAGCCATGCTCAACCATCTCAAACAACACTTTGGCTCGCACCGCACCGGAGGCCATGGCGGTCTGGACATCGCCCGGCACATCGGCCCCGGGCTGCTCGTCACCGTCGGCTTTATCGATCCAGGAAACTGGGCCTCCAACATGGCCGCGGGCTCGCAGTTTGGCTACGCGCTGCTGTGGGTGGTCACGCTGTCCACGATCATGCTGATCGTCTTGCAGCACAACGCGGCGCATCTGGGCATCGCCACGGGCGCCTGCCTTGCCGAGGCCACGGCCCGCCATCTCCCCCGCCCCGTCGGACGCGCCGTGCTCGCCAGCGCGTATCTCGCGACCGTCGCCACCGCCATGGCCGAGGTCCTGGGCGGTGCAATCGCACTCCAGATGCTCTTTGGGCTACCCGTGCGCGCCGGCTGTGTCATCGTGGCGGCGGCATCGATGGCGATGCTCATGACAAGCTCCTACAAACGTGCCGAGCGCTGGATTATCGCCTTCGTCGGCATAGTGGGCCTGTCGTTTTTGGCCGAGCTCGCGCTGGTCAAGGTCGACTGGCCGCAAGCCGCCACAAGTTGGATCACGCCCGGCATACCCACCGGCTCACCTGCCATCGTCGTCAGTATCCTGGGTGCGGTCGTCATGCCCCACAACCTCTTTCTACACTCCGAGGTCATCCAGTCCATGCACTTCGAAGGCCAAGGCGAGCAGGTTATCGAGGAGCGCCTGCGCTACGAGCTCTTCGATACGCTCTTTTCGATGGGTGTGGGCTGGGCAATCAACTCGGCGATGGTCATCCTGGCCGCGACGACCTTCTTTGCCCATGGCATCGTCGTAGACGACCTCGCCGTCGCGGCCGCCACGCTCTCCCCCATCCTGGGTCCGGCAAGCTCGATCATCTTTGCCGTGGCGCTGCTGTTCGCGGGCCTCTCGAGCAGCGTGACGGCAGGCATGGCGGCCGGCACCATAACAGCCGGCATGTTCGACGAAGAATACGATATCCACGACCGGCATTCCTCGATTGGCGTGGCGCTCTGCTTTGCCGGCGCAGTCGCCGCCTGCCTGGTCGTTTCGAATCCCTTCGAAGGTCTCATCTGGAGCCAGGCACTGCTGTCGCTTCAGCTGCCGATCACGGTCTTCGTACTCATACGACTCACCAGCTCGCGCCGCGTCATGGGCAAATACGCCAACTCGCGCCCGCTCAACGTGTTGCTCATAGGGATTGGAGTCGTTGTAACGGCACTCGATGCCGTGTTGCTGACAGGAATATAACGAGACCGCACGCCCGACCAGCCAAACGTCTCAATCTGTAACAGATGGAGCCAATTTCCGCCCCTTGCTGTTACAAATCGAGACAATCGGACAAATACGATCCCCTTGCACCAACAAAAAGGGTCCCGGCCGAAACATACGACCGGGACCCTTGGACAGAGCTATGTTCGGCTAATCGCCGTGTGTCTGCGAGTTACTCCTCGACGAGCTCAAACTCATCGGGGCCGACGCCGCAGACCGGGCATACGTAATCCTCGGGCAGCTCGGGCGTGTCGACCTCAACCTCGTAACCGCAAACGGTGCACACAAACTTATACGTCTTCTTCTCCTCAGCCATGATGTTCTCCTCTCGAACGCGACTGGTGATGTACTTCGTTTATTAGTATAGATTCTCAATAATATAATGCAAGTATTTTTAGAACATTTCTAGCCTTGATACGACGAAGCCTTGGGCGGCGTCTTGCCCTTCAAGACCTTGTGATAGTAGTCATAGGTCAGCGGGGCCTCGCCGCTCAAGCGCTCGGCGTTCTCCACCTCGCCGATAAAGAGCAGGTGCGTGCCCACATCCACGGTATCAATCAAACGGCAGCTAAACAGCGCCGCCGCATGCTCGGGCACATAGGGCATGCCCAGCGCGGTCTCGTGGGTATCGTACTTGGCAAACTTGTCGTAGCCACTGCTGGTGCGGAAGCCAAAGTTGCCGATATAGAGCATGTCGGCCGTCTGATCGATCACGGTCAGCGCAAAGGCCTTAGCCGATACGATTACGCCGGACGTGACATTTTCCTTGTTCACGGCAATCGAGATGCGCGGCGGGGCGGATGTCACCTGCACTGCTGTGTTGATAACGCAGCCGGCACGCAGCCCGTCCGCCGCGGCGCTCACCACGTACAGGCCACTCGGCATGGTAAAGAACGCAGTTTTGTCCATAACGATCACTCCCCTAGCTCGGGTTGGAACCTCATGGATGTATGTACCCACAAAAAAGGCGGCACCCATAACGGACGCCGCCTTTGAGACATATGTGTCAGAGCAGTAAGAAAGATGAGACGCCCGAAGTTGCGGTGAAATAGGGACTGAATAGCCCCTCAAACAGGCAAAACAGTCCGTATTCCACCGCAACTTATACAGAGTGCCTAGCGGTTGCGTTCCTTAAGGGCGCGGTCGATCTCGCGTTGGACATCACGCTTGGCCATGTCCTCGCGCTTGTCGTAGAGCTTCTTGCCGCGACCCAGACCCAGCAGCAGCTTTACGCGGCCGTCGGTATTAAAGTAGAGCTCCAACGGAACCAGCGCATAACCACGGTTGCGAAGTTTGCCGTCAAGAAAGTCGATCTCCTTACGGTGCAGCAGCAGACGACGCCGACGGTCGGGATCGCGATTCCACACGCCACCATGGCTATAGGGGTGGATATGCAGGCCGACGAGCCAGCACTCGCCGCCACGAATCAGCGCAAAAGTGTCAGTGATCTGACAGGCACGCTCGCGAATCGACTTGACCTCGGTGCCGCTCAGTTCAATGCCGCACTCAAATGTCTCATCGATAAAGTACTCGTGATGTGCCGAGCGATTCTTGGAAATGAGCTTGCGCTCGCGCTTACTGGGCATCGCCGGCCTCCTTGGCGCCATCGGAACCCTTGCCCGTAGCTTCGCGCTTAGCCTTGCGCTCGGCGTTGAGCTCGGCGTCGCTCTCGCGCACCAGTTTGATAATCGCCGCGCAGGCCTCCTCGCCCACCAGGTCGCGGGCACGGACCGTCAGGCGTGTAGCCTCCTGCTTGTCGCCGTCGCTCGCAGCATCGGTCGCACACATGATCAGGCAGATGGCAATCTCGGCCGAAGGCGAGGTCGGTACGCCCTGCAACGCCAGCTCGCCCATCACGTGCTCGTCGCTTTCCTCGGCGGCATCGGGATAGGCAGTATGGATCTTGTTGAGCAGGCGCGTCGTATGCGCATCGTTGGGCGCCAGGCGCAGCGCCAGACGTGCGCAGCCCACGGCAGCCGAAATGTTCTCGGTCTCGGGCTCCAAGAAGTACTGACCCAGATTGGCGTAAGCGCGGGCGGCGCACTTGCCATCGCTTGCACGCTCCAGCACCGAAAACGAGAGC
The DNA here is from genome assembly GCA_036426035.1 of Collinsella sp. Lineage (GTDB taxonomy): Bacteria > Actinomycetota > Coriobacteriia > Coriobacteriales > Coriobacteriaceae > Collinsella. The sequence goes on along the minus strand of JAXJPE010000073.1, from coordinate 21,828 downwards.
GATGCCCATTCCTGCTTGTCTTCGAGTGCGCGGAACAGCTCGGCCAAATCCAAGCGATAGTTGCAGTTCATGGGGTCCCAACGCACAGCCTGCATCAGGGCATTGCGAGCGCTCACATAATCCTGCTGGCGAATGTAGGCAAACGCCATGTCAGAGTACAGGCGGTCAAACGGCACCTCGACCTGCACGAGCTCGCGCGGATCCTTCTCCACGCGGCGATAGGCCAAGCGCTCAAACTTGCTATCGAAGCTAAAGTATTGGCGCTTCTCCTCCGTCTTGCACTCGGCGTCGATATACTCCTCGGCGAGCTCCACCAGGCGCTCCAGCAGCGGCGTCGCCGTAGCCAGGTCGCCCTGCGCCAGATAGTTCTCGGCATACGTGATGTCTTGCAAGCTGATGGGCAGGTCCATGACAACTCCTCGGTCCAGGCGGCAGACTCAACGCGCCTTAAACATCGGTCAATACACAAAACCCGGGTCTCTTACGAGGCCCGGGCGTTCAATTTTGGTAGCCCGTACCAGATTCGAACTGGTGATCTCCGCCTTGAGAGGGCGGCGTCCTAAACCGCTAGACGAACGGGCCATATGTAGCAAATGCAATGGCTGGGATGGAGGGAGTCGAACCCCCATTGACGGAACCAGAATCCGCTGTCCTGCCATTAGACGACATCCCAATGACTGCATCGCTGCGCTCGGCTGTGCCTTTGCGCAAGAAAGAAATATACGGGAAGTCCCGCCGTGACGCAAGCCCTAATTTTGACTTTTTTGAAATTCAGTCAAATACGGCCAACACGTGAAGGACCTGTGAAGCACCAGCGACACCCACGACGTCAAAGCCCGTAAAACATCCCACATCTACCGCTGGCAGATTACAACAATGCAGCACTCACGGCTGATGGCACAATCGAACCGTCATCATTGCACGGATATCGAGGCACCATGGACGAAGAGCTTGATTACCTATGGGAGACCCTGGGCCTCGAGATCACTGCTGACCTTTGGCCCGAACGGGACAAAATCCATCCCACACTGCGCCCCGCCATCACGGTGATGCAGGCAAAATACCGCCGTGCATCCTTTTTGATCATGCGGGTGTCATGGCACGCGGGACTCCCCGACCTTAAGCGAATCCAGGCAAGCCTCGTCGAGCTGTCCGGTATGCCGACCGTCATATCCGAGGCGCACCTGGAGCAGCGTCAGCGCGAACGACTGCAACAGCAGCGGATCCCCTTTATCTGCCCCGGCGTTCAGGCATATCTGCCCTTTATGGACGAGGAGTACTGGAGCGGCAAGCCCAACAAGCACGTAAAGGTCTACGATCCGCACGAATGGGCACAGCTCGAGGATTGAGCCGAGCGAGCCCGCCGATGGAAAACACGTCCCACCCCGATCACTCAAAACGGGTCGCACTTTCCGGAGCCGCTACAGCAACGCCTCGGCCCAAGCCGCTTCCCTAAAGCCGGGAATCGCAAAGTCGTCGCCCACCAGCAGCGGACGCTTGACCAGCATGCCGTCGGTCGCCAGCAGCTCGTAGCACTCCCGATCTGTCATGCCCGCATCCAGACGCGCCTTCAGGCCCAGCTCTCGATATTTCATGCCCGACGAATTAAAGAAGCGCCGCACCGGCAGCCCCGAACGAGCAATCCAGGTCGCAAGCTCATCAGCCGTGGGGTTGTCCAAAACGATATCGCGGTCGATATACTCTACCCCATGTTCGTCCAGCCATGCCTTGGCCTTCTTACAGGTCGAGCACTTGGAATATTCAACAAACAGTACGGTCATGGGAATCCTCCGAATATAGATCGGCCAACGCAGGCACACGCCACACGAGGCGCCTTCGTATGATGGGCCAATTGTAGCCCGCGGGTCACACGTTAAACGAACCGTACCCCGAATCCGCGTTTGATGAACGGCAGCAGTTCCATTGCCTCGGGCGTGATATGGCCCGCAACGTTCATGCGCTCGTCACCGGGAAGATCGACCCGCGCAATCTCAAGCTCGCCTTCGTAGCGCCCATATCCGCTATTGCTCACAGCGATCGACCCCGCCTTTCGCGGCAGGCCGGCTCCGGCATCCGTCGGCACGGAATCCGGCTTAAGCGTCGTACGTGACTCCTGAGACCTAAAGATGAGGACGCTCGAGTCGGGTCGGTCGTGATGAATCTGCCCGCGCACATAGGCATAACTGAGCTCAAGCTCGCATTGCAGGTCCACGTATCCGGCGGAAACTTGAGCAAACTGCGCCCAGCCCGCATCGGAAAGATCGGGGTCGCCGACCAACACAATGTCGCAATCGGCGCCATGTGCAAGCTCAAGCATATTGAGGGCAACCTTTGACGCGCGACCGCGCTGCGCCTCGACCGTCGGCAGTCCCTCGAATACCGGCCCGCGAACGTTAGCATCACCCGGCACAAAAGCCATGATTTCGAATCCAAGCGCCGCAAGACGAAGATTCACCCGAGCAATGTCCTCCAGAGCTAAACCGGTATAAGGCTTGGGGTAAAAATTGTGGCAGGCGGCAAAACGAGTCACATCGGCACCGGCCTCACGCCACGATGCGATTTCATCAGAACTCACTGTCGATGCATTGACCACAATGCGAAATACACCGGACAGCTCCGCGACCCGCTGGGCGCTAAAGCCATAGTCCAAACGAAGGTATTCCAACCCCAGATCGCGCAAGTCCTCGATGCGCTCAAGCCCGAGCAAATCGCACGTGCGAGGCCCCACATCGGCAATGAGCGCAATGCCGCGGGCGGAAAGCAGCGACAGCACATGACGGACCTTATCGGCATACGCCGCTCCCCCATCCTCGGGAATATGCAGCGAGGTGAACGCATAGCGCGCACCCGCCGCGGCACCACGCTCAATCGTCCGCTCAATATCCTGCAGAGGGCTGGAAAGATAAATCGAAATACCCGTTTTCACGCTTCAACGCTCCTTTAAAAAAGGCCGGCGGAGCAGTTAGCCCCGCCGGCACAACCATAGCATCAAGAAATCTGCCGCGCACCGCGAGCCCCGAGCAACACGGCTCGCGATATCAAACTACTCGCCAAAGAACTCGTTGATCTTCTGCTCGTCGACGCCAAAGAACCACGTCAGGACAAAGCCGGCGGCATAGGCAAGCAGCATAGCGGCAACGTAGCCGAGCTGCTGGCCAGGAACAACGATCAGTAGGCCAAACAGACCGGAAACGCCCTGAGAAACCGTGCCGATGTGAAGCAGCGCCGCGAGCGCGCCGCCAAATCCGGCACCCAGGCAGGCCGTCACAAACGGACGAACGAGCGGCAGCGTAACAGCATACATCAGAGGCTCGCCCACACCCAGGATTCCAACGGGAATGGACTCTGCGACGTACTTCTTGAGCTTGGCGTTCTTGGTCTTAAAGTACAGCGCCAAACCGGCACCGACCTGGCCGCCGCCAGCCATCATAAGGATGGGAAGCAGGTAATTGATACCCTTGGTAGCGCCGTCGGGATCGTTGAGCATAGCGTGGATCGGCGTGAGCGCCTGATGCAGGCCGACGGACACCAGCGGCAAGAAGCCTGCCGACAGGATATAGCCGCCCAGGACGCCCAGTTTCTTGAAGATAAAGGTCAAAACGCTAAAGATGGCAGTCGTCAGCCATGCGCCAACCGGCTGGATGACGAGCATCAGAGCAAAGGCGCCGATGATGAGCACCAGCAGCGGGGACAAGAACGTGTCGAGTGCGTTGGGCATAACCTTGCGAATCTGACGCTCCATCCAGGCAAAAAATGCACCAGCGATGAGAGCCGCGATCATGCCACCCGCCGCGGGGTTGTACTGCGCACTGGTGAGCGGCAGCAGAATGGCAGTGGCAGGATCAGCCGCGCCAGGCGCAAGCAGGGGCATGGCACTGTTGGCGATACACATCATGCCGGCGATGCCGCCCAGCGCAGCGGAGCCACCAAACTCACGTGCCGCGTTATAGCCCACCAAGATGGGCAGATAGGCAAACAGAGCCCAGCCCATGGAACGAATGCCCTGGTACCACCACTCGCCTGCAAGCGCGCCTGCCGTCGAGACGTTAATGACGTTACAGATACCGTTGATGAGGCCAGCCGCAATGATGCCGGGAAGCAGGGCGACGAAGACATTGGAAATCTTCTTGAGGAAGGCCTGAACCGGCTTGGACTCGTACTTGGCTTTCTGCGCGGCCTTGTTTGTGGCCGCAGCGTCAACCACGCTCTCGTCGGCAACGCCTTTCGCAAGGCCGGTGAGCTTGGAGAACTCCTCGAGCACCTTATTCACCTTGCCCGGACCCAGCACGATCTGCATCGTGTCGTCCTCGACCAGGCCCATCACGCCGTCGAGCGCCTTAATACCCTCCGTGTCGACGTTGCCCGTGTCTTTGACGGTCACGCGCAGGCGCGTCATGCACGCCGCGTTTGCGAGCACGTTGTCTTTACCGCCCAAAAGGTCCAGCAGCTTTTGAGCCAGCTCTTTGTTCGTCATAACTCCTCCTTGTATTGGGTATCTCGTCTAGATGTCATATCAGCTCACGCCGTGCACCTATTGGACATCGGCATTGCTCTTCTCATGGCCACTCACCGCAGTACGGACATGGCCGTGCGCCCGTTCAAGAGCTACCGCAGCCTGCTCGGCATCGCAGTCCAACAGCACCGAGACAATAGCGGTTTTTACGTGGCCGCCGGCATCCGCAAGCGCCTGAACAGCGCGCTCGCGCGTGCAGCCGGTCGCCTCCATCACGATGTTCTGGCCGCGCACCACCAACTTCTCGTTCGTCTGCTGCACATCGACCATCAGGTTTTGGTATACCTTGCCGATCTTGACCATGGCACCGGTCGAAATCATGTTGAGAATGAGCTTTTGAACCGTTCCCGCCTTGAGCCTCGTTGAGCCGGTCAGCACCTCGGGACCGGGCACGGGCTCAATTGCAAGATCTGCGCTCTCCCCGATCTTCGACCCTTGGTTGCAGGCAATTGCAATGGTCTTGCACCCAGTTGCCTTGGCGTACGCAAGGCCGCCCACCACATAAGGAGTACGGCCGCTTGCCGCCAGGCCAACGACAAGATCCTTGTCCGAGAGTCCACGCTCCCGCAGGTCGCTCGCGCCAAGCTCCTCGCTGTCTTCGGCACCTTCGACAGCCTTGATAAACGCCGTCTCGCCTCCGGCAATGAGCCCGACAATCAGATCGGGTGACACGCCAAACGTGGGCGGACACTCCGAAGCGTCGAGTACGCCCAGACGACCGCTGGTGCCTGCGCCCATGTAAAAGACGCGCCCGCCGCGCTCGAGTGTCTCAGCAGCCCAGTCGATTGCCATGGCAACCTGGGGCAACACTTTCGTGACCGACTGGACGGCACGAAGATCCTCATCGTTCATCGTCGTGACGATTTGCAGCGATGTCATCGTATCGAGGTCCATTGACCTTTGATTACGCTGTTCGGTCGTGAATTTTGTTAAATCGAGCATTTCATTCACCTCATCTTTCCTGTTTCTCGATGTAGTTTTGCTTTATGACATGCGTCGCCCGTTCGTAGTCGCTGGCAACGTAAGCAGCGTACAGGGCATCGACAACCATAAGCTGGGCCATACGCGAAGCCATGGCACCGCTGCGGACCAAGGGTTCACTCGCAGCGACGCCGAGCACGGCATCGGCCATGGTGGCAAGCTTGGATGATCCATCTACTTTGGTAACGGCCACAACGGGACAGTTGTGACGTTGAGCCTCGGCGGTGCAGTCCAGCACCTCTTGCGTCAAGCCCGAGTAGCTAAAGGCGATTGCCATATCGCCCTCATGCATGTTCTTGGCACATAAGAGCTGATCATGCCAGTCGTCGTACAGATGGCACTCTTTGTCGACACGCATGAGCTTTTGCGCCAGGTCGTGCGCGACCAAACGAGAGGCACCAATACCGAACAGATTGACCGCGCGTGCCCGCTTAAGACGGGCCGCGCATCGCTCCAAGACGGTGTAATCGAGCGTTCGCGCCGTCGCCTCGATTGTGCGCACGTTGCTTTTCATCACCTTCCCCACGATACGTTCGACGCTGTCATCCATGGAGATGTCCTCGAGGGCTATGTCTTTCTTGTCACCTAAGAGCGCCAGCTCGGCAATCAGTTCGCGCTGGAACTCCTTGTAGCCCGCAAAACCCAAACGCTTGCAAAAGCGCAAAATGCTCGAGGGCGAGGAGAACGTGACATCGGCAAGACCGCGGACGGACAGCCCGACCACCTCGTGCGGATGAGCGCTTACATATGCGATGACATTGCGTTCCGCCGGGCTCGCGCTGAGCTCACGCTCGCGAAGCCGCAAAAGCAATCCGTTTGCCATCTCAAACACCTCCGTTGAGAAGAATTAAAGACCAACGAACGATTCGTACCGGATACAAACAGCTTTTGCGGTACATTGTGCCGCATCGTGGCGCACAAAGGGCGAGCGTTCTACCGCTCGCCCCTCAAATCCGACCGCTCGGAAATACGCGCGACACAAAATAATTCAACAAGGTCGCATTATCAGAAACGGGTTTGTTACCGGCTAGCGCCTCGCATGGGCGCCGATCGGCCGAGTCGCATGGCGCACTAACGCCGCCGCCAGCAATACCAACAGCATGGCGGTGACATAGCCCGCAGCATCGAATCCTAAATCGATAACGTCGAAATGCCTGCCGGGAACAAAGATCTTATGTACCTGATCGCCAACGGAGCAGGCGGCGCAAAAGAGCAATACAGGCACGCAACGGGAGCATACGCTCCACGGACGCCTGGAAAAGCAAACCACGACCACCGAGGCGAACAATCCGACGAAGAAAAACTCTACGGTATGGGCAACGCGACGGACGTTTGTGCCCACCCACATGCGAATGGAAGCAAGTCGGCCAGACCGGACATTCGAGGCAGCCGAATCGGCGCCCCCGGTCATTCCGTTCTCTGTCTGGGCTTCACCCGTGGCATCGGCAGCCTGAACGCCCGTAGCCTGACCCTCCACCACACGCGCGGTGGACTCGCTCAGCAACGACGTCTCCACCGCATTTTGCTCCGTCAGCACCCAGATGCCCGCCAGCGTTGCAACGAACAGAACGATCGCGGTCCATCCGATTATTTGTTTTACGCGCGCCAAGGGCCAACCTCCTTTTTTGAATATCAGCGAGTGTAGCCCCAAATGGCATCGTCACCGTATCAAAATTTGAATCGCAACAGGAAGCGACAAAGCGACGCAAACCCCTACCCCGCCTCGCGCATCCAGCGATCGAACGTCCCCACGCACACGCCCAGGCACTTTGCTGCCTGGCTGCGGGTAATATCGCCTGCCTCATAGCTATCGCGCACCAGCTCAAACTGAGGAGGGCACGGCTTGCGAGGTCGACCGAAACGAACCCCTCGCGCCCGCGCCGCTGCAATTCCCTCCGCCTGGCGCCGATGGATATTCTCGCGCTCCACCTGCGCCACGTAGCTCAGCAGTTGCAGCACAATATCGGCAATCAGGGTGTTGGTCACATCCGGCGCGCCGCTGGCCCTAGCGCGCGTGTCAAGCAATGGCATGTCCAACACCACAATGGCAACCCCGAGCTCCTTGGTGATGCGTCGCCATTCCTCAAGAATCTCGGAGTAATTACGACCAAGTCGGTCGATAGAAAGCACCACCAGCACGTCCCCGTCTCCCAGGACGTGCAGCAGCTCGCGATAATGCGGTCGATCGAAGTCCTTGCCGCTCGCATGGTCGGCATAAATATTCGCTGAGCCCACGCCATAGGCGCCCAGCGCATCCAGCTGCCGATTCAGATTCTGATCGCGCGAACTCACCCGCGCATACCCGTACACCGTCGCCATCTCATCCCCGCTTTCTTGTAAACCTGCCAAAAGGGACAGGTTTATTTTGGTAGGTTTTACCTCCCAAATAGCAGGAAAGCGGGCGGCCGAGCAGACGGCAAGGTAGCCACGATTCAAATGCGAAGGGCGGTCCCGAAAGGCCGCCCTCCGCTCCCCCACCATGAGTCGGGATTTGGCTAATGGATAAGCTTAAAGTCCAAGTGCCCACGCGTGGTATTGACGCGCGAGACCTCGATAATCACGCGCTGCCCCAGCTCGTAACGGGTGCCCGTGTCGGCACCTGTGAGCGTGAGCGCGTCCTCGTCGAACTCGAACCACTCGTTGCCCAGACTCTTGATCGAAACCAAGCCTTCGACCTGCGTTAGGTCCAAGCGCACAAAAAGGCCCATGCTGCTAACCCACGAGACGGTTCCGGCATAGCGCTCGCCCAGACGGTCCTCATAGTACTGGGCAATCTTGATCTTTTGCGTCGCATGGCTGGCGGCATCTGCCGCGCGCTCGGCATCGCTGCATGCACGGCAGATCTGCGGCAGAATGCGCGGCAGCGACTCGCGCCCCTTGCCGATCAGCCGCGGCGTACGGACCAAGGCGTCCTTGCCGCCGAGCCGCTCATAGGCCAACTGCAGTTTGAGCACGCGGTGCACCACCAGATCGGGGTAGCGACGGATGGGACTCGTAAAGTGACAGTAGCACGGCGCGGCGAGCGCAAAGTGGCCCTCGTTGCGCGGCTTGTACAGCGCGCGCTGCATGCTGCGCAGAAGCAGCGTGTTAACGAGCGGTGCGTTGGCCGTACCGGCGGCAGCATCGACTGCAGCCTGCAGCTCATCGGGGCTCCCCAGGGCAATACCGGCAGCACGGCGATCGTCGATGATGCCTAGCTGCGCCAGCGCAACGGCGGCACCGTGCAGGCTATCGGGGCTCGGATCCTCATGCACGCGATAGCAGGCCTCGATATCACGGTCTGCCAGCCACTCTGCAACGCACTCGTTGGCGAGCAGCATAGCTTCCTCGATAAGCGACGTGGCACACGAACGCTCACGCGCCACAATCTGCACGGGCACTCCGTCCTCATCCAACAGAGCACGAATCTCGGCCGTGTCAAAATCGACCGAGCCGCGGGCGCGACGGATACGACGGCGGAGTTCGGCGAGTTCGTTAGCGGCGACAAGGAAATCGCCGAGGTCGACGTTGTAGCCGCGGGCGGCCTCCTCGCACGCAAGACCGCGCTCAAGCGCTTCCTCGCGCGAGGTCTCGGCAGCCGCAACATCCTCGGCTGCACCCTCCAGCACCGAATACTCAACCGCGCCGGCACGCACCAGCAGAGCCTCGGCGCCGTCATAGTCCATACGCACACGCGAGCGAATCACGCTGGGGTACGGATCGTAATGCCGCACGCGACCATGCGCATCGAGCTCGATATCGACGGTAAACGCAAGACGGTCCTCGTCAGGGCGAAGCGAGCACAGGTCACAGGACAGGCGTTCGGGCAGCATGGGAAGCACGCGATCGGCCAGATACACCGATGTCGTACGATGGCGAGCCTCAAGATCGATATGCCCGTCCCAAGCCACATAGTGTGAAACGTCGGCGATATGCACACCCAGCTTGTAGCCACCCTCGGGCGTGCGCTCCAGCGAAATGGCATCGTCAAAGTCGCGCGCGTCGACCGGGTCGATCGTGATGACAAAGCGGTCGCGCAGATCGCGGCGGAGCGGGTCCTTAAGCGCCGCGGACACATCGAGCGAAAGCCCCTCGGCCTCGTCTAGCGCGGTCTCGGGATAGCTATCGGTATAGCCGTAACGCGCCATCACATATTGAACGCCCAAATCGGGCGCGTCATCTCCGCCAATGCGGCGTTCGATCGTCACGGTGCCCGATTCCAGGCGCGTCGGGTAGGTCAAAATGCGCGCGACAACGGCATCACCCGGGTGGACACCCAGACGATCCGCCGAGGTATCCTCGGGCAAAATGAAGAAGTCGGCCTTCAAGCGCGAATCGAGCGGCTCGATCACACCGAGCGGACCGGCGGTCTGGTACGTACCCACCACGCTTATGGCTGCGCGCTCAACTACGCCCTCGATCACGGCGCGACGCTCGCCATGCGGGCTATTCTTAATGCTCACGGCAACGGTATCGCCGTCCATGATCTCACGCTTGCCGCGACCCATGACCTTGTAGTCGCCATTCTCGGTTATGACATAGGCACTGTGCTCATGGAGCTGCACGCGCCCGGTCAGGCTCGGACGGCGTTCGCTGCGCACCGGCCCGCGCTTATTGCGAGCTCCACGCTTATGCTTGTTATTGCGCCCCATGGCGCCTCCTAACTATCGATTGCGAACTCCAAAGAGTCTACCCAAATGATTCGCTTTCCTGCCGTCCCCTAGGGATCAAAAAACGGGCCGCCCCATAAGAGACGACCCGTTGGAAGGGATGAATTCCAGGCATGCCTACACGCGCAGGTAGCGACGCATGGCGATGGCAGAACCAAAGAGGCCGATAATCACGCCGACCAGAATCAGCGCAGCATAGGTCACCAGGTAGTACTGCATCGGCAGGGCAAACGACATCCAGCCGATGCTCTCCTGCAAACGCGGAATCATCAGATTGCGCAGCAGCTCCAGAACGCCGATGGAAAGCAGCGAGCCCAAAATGGCCTGCAGTACGCCCTCGGTGATAAACGGGCCACGAATGAAGCCGTTGCTGGCGCCGACCAGACGCATAATCGCAATCTCACGACGACGCGCCGTAATGGACAGGCGAATCGTGTTGTTGATGAAGATGAATGCGATAAAGGTCAGAAGGCCAACGAGCACCACGGCGGCGATGCGGATGTAGTTGGTCACCTGGAACAGGCGGCTCACTTCCTCCTGGCCGTACAGCACGCTCGCGTTGACGTCGCCGTCATCCGCGATCTTCTGGAAATCGGCATCCTTCTTGAGCTTCTTGGCCGTGCTCTCGACCTGAGACGGATCGTCCATCTCAATCGCAAACGAGGCGGGCAGCGGGTTCTGGCCGTCGAGCGCGCTCATGGTGGCGTCGGCGTTACCCGACATCTTGCTCGTGTACTCGGCCAGCGCGTCGTCCTTATCCTTATAGGTCACGGACTTGACGTTGCTCCACGTCTTGAGCTCGGCCTCAAAGGCCTGGATGTCTGCCTGATCGGCGTCATCGCTAATAAAGGCATTAATGACAACCTGATCCTCGACGGTACCGATCACGGAGTTCAGCATCGCGGAACCCATAATGAACAGGCCGATGATAAACAGCGAAAGGAAGATCGTGATGACGGCGCCGAGCGAGGTAGTCCAGTTACGGAAGAAGTGGCTGATTGCCTCTTTGAAGGAGTAGCCCACGTTAGTTGGTGCCATAGTTGCCGTAACCTCCCCTCTCCTGGTCGCGAATAACGTGGCCGCCCTCGAGGGCGATCACGCGACGGTGCATGCTATCGACCATCTCGCGGTCGTGCGTGGCGACGATCACGGTGGTGCCGGTGCGGTTAATACGCTCGAGCAGCTTCATGATGCCCAGCGAGATCGCCGGGTCGAGGTTGCCCGTCGGCTCGTCGCAGATCAGCAGCGGCGGACGGTTGACCATAGCGCGGGCGACGGCAACGCGCTGCTGCTCGCCACCGGAAAGCTGGTCGGGCAGCGAGTCCATCTGATCGGCCAGGCCGACCAGACGCAGCACCTCGGGCACCTGGCTGCGAATGACGCCCTTGGGCTTGCCGATGCACTGCAGGGCAAACGCCACGTTTTCGTAGGCGGTCTTTTGCGGCAGAAGCTTAAAGTCCTGGAACACGGCGCCAATCTGGCGGCGCAGGAACGGAACCTTGCGGTTCTTGATCTTCATGAGGTCCTGACCGGCAACCAGGATGCGGCCGCTCGTCGGCTTGACGTCACGGTTGAGCGTCGACAGCAGCGTGGTCTTACCCGAGCCGGAGTGACCGACCAGGAAGACGAACTCGCCCGGATAGATCTCGATGTTGATGTCGTCGAGTGCAGGCTTGTTGGGCTGTGCCGGATAGATCTTGGTGACATGCTCCATAAGGATGACGGGCTCGACACCGGCCTGCTTGGCCATCTTCTTGCGGCTGGCCTGCGGATCGATGGGCGCAAACACCGACGTAAAATCGGGGTTGTTGAGCGCGTTATCGAGGCTTGCGACCTCGGCTGCCTGATCGCTCTCGACCACCGGGGCAGCAGGCTGCGTGGGGTCGGGAATAGCGGCAAAGAGACCGGACTGCGCAGGCTGAGGAGCCGGCGTCGCAGGGGCCAAGGGGTCGGGAATGCCGGCCATGGTAGGCTGCGGCGTGGCGGCACCAGCCTGAGGCTGCTCAACGCGAGCGGTCACGGTCTGAACGGGCTCAAAACCCGCCGTGCCGGAAAGCGCGACATCGCTGGTTGGATTGTAGGCAAAGGGATCGGATGCCGGCTGTGCCTGATCTGCCGGCTGAGCGGGGGCCTGAGCAACAGGCTGGCCCTCTGAATCCGGAGTGGCGAAACGACTGCCCTGGACGCCTGCCTGCGTCTTGGGGGCATCATCGCCCGCACCGGAGGTACGGAAGTGGTTACCCACTGGTGCTCCTTATCGTCGTGCGTTTAAACTACATGAGCGCTTTGTATTTTAGCAGCATTAGCTTTACTGCACATAAGAAGCATGGCGTGCTTAGGGATCCCGTCGGCCGGGTACAGGGTTACTCTCCAAATCGTCCTCGGACATGTCGGAGCCCCCGCTGCGCGCTTCGCGCGGCGGGGGCTCCTCCGTCCTGCGGAAAGATTTGGAGAGTAACCCTGTACCCGGCCTGCGGTAACTAAGGGGTCGCTGCGTTTTATTTGGGTGCAGCAGTGCTATGCTTGGGGGCTGAATTGCACTTGGCTGGGATGGGCCCGTTTCCCGGAGGAAGCCCTTGCTTGGTGCGGGCCTGTTTTGTTTGTTGCCGAAAAAACAGGGGCGCCCTCTTTGGGGACGCCCCTGTTCTGGCTTGTATGTGGTTGTTGAGGCGATACTTTGCCTCGTCTTGTCCTAGGCCAAGAACTCCTTGGTGGTCGCCACGATGTTGGCGGCGTCCAGGCCATACTTGTGCAAGAGCTCGGCACCCGGGCCAGACTCACCGAAGGTGTCGTTGACGCCGATCTTCTTGAGCGACGTCGGGCACTGCTCGCACAGGACGTCGGCAACGGCGCTGCCCAGGCCACCGATCACAGAGTGCTCCTCGACGGTCACGACGTGACCGGTCTTGGTGGCGCTCTTGACGATCAGGTCGGCATCGATGGGCTTGATGGTGTGCATGTTGATGACCTCGGTGTCGATGCCCTCGGCAGCGAGCTGCTCGGCGGCCTCGAGAGCCTCGCCGACCATCAGGCCGCAGGCAATGATGGTCACATCGGCGCCCTCGCGCATGACAATGCCCTTACCCAACTCGAACTTGTAGGTCTCGGGGTCGTTGATAACCGGCGAGGCCAAACGAGCGAAGCGCATGTACACCGGACCGTCGCACTCGTAGGCGGCGCGCGTCACGGCGCGGGCCTCGACGTCGTCGGCAGGAACGATCACAGTCATGCCAGGGATGACGCGCATCAGGGCGATATCCTCGCAGCACTGGTGTGTGGCGCCGTCCTCGCCCACCGAGATACCGGCGTGCGTGGCGCCAATCTTAACGTTGAGATGCGGGTAGCCGATGGAGTTACGGACCTGCTCAAAGGCGCGGCCGGCGGCAAACATGGCAAAGGTGCTCGCGAAGGCAACGCGGCCGGTGGTCGCGATACCGGCGGCGACGCCCATCAGGTTGCTCTCGGCAATGCCCACATCGAAGAAACGATCGGGGCAGGCGGCCTTGAACTTGCCGGTCTGCGTGGCGGCGGCCAGGTCGGCGTCGAGGACCACAAAGTCATCGTGCTCGTTGGCGAGCTCGACGAGGGCCTCGCCGTAGCTTACGCGCGTGGCGATTTTCTTGACGTCTGCCATCCTAGAGCTCCTCTCCGGCGGCCGTGAGCTCTGCCATGGCCTGCTCAAACTGTTCATCGTTGGGGGCCTTGCCGTGCCAACCAACCTGGTTCTCCATAAAGGAAACGCCCTTGCCCTTCATGGTCTCGGCGATGATGGCGGTCGGCTGACCCTTGGTGGCGCGGGCCTCGGCAAAGGCGGCGCGGATCTGATCGAAATCGTTGCCGTCGGCAAGCTCCACCACGTGGAACTTAAAGGCGCGGAACTTGTCGGCGAGCGGCATGGGGTCGTTGACCTCCTCGACGGGGCCGTCGATCTGCAGGCCGTTGTGGTCGACGATCACGCAGAGGTTATCGAGCTGCTGGTTGCCGGCAAACATGGCTGCCTCCCAGACCTGGCCCTCCTCGCTCTCGCCATCACCCAGCAGGGCGTACGTGCGGTAAGTATCGCCCCAGTGCTTGGCGGCAACCGCCATGCCCACGGCGGCGGAGATGCCCTGGCCGAGCGAGCCGGTGGACATGTCGACGCCCGGGGTGTCGTTCATGTTGGGATGACCTTGCAGGTGGCTGCCGATATGGCGCAGCGTCTCGAGATCCTCCTTGGGGAAGAACCCACGCTCGGCGAGCACGGCGTACAGGCCCGGAGCGCAATGGCCCTTGGAGAGCACAAAACGGTCGCGATCGGCCTTGCGGGGATCGGCCGGGTCGACGTTCATTTCCTCAAAGTACAGATAGGTCATGATGTCGGCAGCGCCGAGCGAACCGCCCGGATGGCCGGACTTGGCAGCGTGCACGCCGGTGACGATGCCCTTCCTTACCTCGTTGGCAACCTTTTTGAGCTCTTCGTCGCTCATTGTGCCTTCCTTTCATCCTCATTAGACAAAATGCGCACGGCACGGAAAGGTAATCCCAACACAGCCGCAATGCACGTACGTCATTCATTATGCTGGAAACTGATGGCTTTACCAGAGTTTTTATCATTATTTGAACAATTTAGCAGGCAGAACCGCTGATGAAACGGTTTATCAATGTGAACGTCTTTTGGATGGAACGCGATCGACCCTACGCGCTAATGTCCTTGAATCCCTCGCCGAAGGCTTCCGTAACGTCGGCAACCGTCACGATGGCATGAGGATCGCGCTCGCGCACGATCGTCTTGAGGGTATTGAGCTCTCGACGGCTCACGATGACCATAATCACTGGCTTCTCGGCACCCGAATACATGCCAGTCGCCTTAAACTTGGTACAACCACGACCCAGGCCATACATGATATCGGCAGCGATATCAGGGAACTTGTCCGAGATGATGAGTACCATACGGCGTTTGTTGCCACCATCGACCACGGCATCGATCACGTAGCCGCTAATGACCATCGAAAGGCCTGCATACAGTGCGTTTTCGATTGAAAAGACCGGAGCCGATAGCGCGCATACGGCAACATCGATCGCCATGACGGTCGAGCCCACCGGCAGCGAGGTGTTACGCGAGATGATTTGGCCAATCGTGTCCGAGCCGCCGGTGTTGGCGCCGGCGCGCAACACCATGCCGTAACCGATGCCCGTGATAATGCCGCCCCACATAGCGGGAAGCATCAGGTCTGCATGTGCCAGAGGCGCTACAAACGGGGCAAACAGATCGGTAAAGAAGCCCAGCAGCACAAAGCCCGTCGCCGTCTGCACTACATAGAACATGCCGCCCTCGCGCATAACGATCAGCAGCAGCAAGGCATTCATCACGATGGTCTGGATACCGACAGGAAGCGACACGCCTCGCGCTGCGCCGACTGCCTGGATAATCGTCGCAAGGCCCGTAACGCCACCGGCTGCAAGACCGTTGGGAATCAAAAACAGGTCGGTCGCGATGGCGGCCAAGGCACACCCCAACATGATCTGGGGTAGATCGTGAAAGAAGTTCATCGAAAGAATGCGCTTGATGTCCAGACGATATGCCATGCTGCCTCCTTCAAAAAAGCGCACCCCATCGGATGCGCTTTGAACTTCTTCATGTATTCGATTCTACCGATTCGCCAAACAAAAACCACCCCTGTGCAGGGTATGTTCTGGATACAAAACCACCCTGCTCGGAGGGTTTTAATCCATTTCCACATAAACTGAGCGGTTTATGCAGACGGGGCCTCCGCGTCAGCGTTGCCGGTAGCCCAACGGTGATAGCCAATCACAAATGGATCCAGATCGCCGTCGTCAAGAACGGCCTCGACGTTGCTGGTCTCCACGCCCGTGCGCAGGTCCTTAACCATCTGGTACGGGTAGAGCACGTAGCTGCGGATTTGGTTGCCAAAACCAATTGTGGTCTTGGGCCCGCGAATCTCATCCAGGGCCTCGGCGCGCTTTTCGAGCTCAATCTCGTACAGGCGCGCCTTGAGGATCTGCATGCACGCGGCCTTGTTTTGAATCTGGCTGCGCTCGTTTTGACACGTGACCACGATACCGCTGGGGAAATGCGTTACGCGCACGGCGGAGTCGGTGGTGTTGACACCCTGGCCGCCCGGGCCGCTTGCATGGTACACGTCGACGCGAATGTCATCGGGGCTAATCTCGATATCGATATCGTCGGGCAGCACCGGAATGACCTCGACGCCGGCAAACGTAGTCTGGCGGCGCTTCTTGTCGTCGGTGGGGCTAATGCGCACCAGGCGGTGAACACCGGCCTCGGCACGAAGCATGCCAAAGGCATCCTTGCCTTCGACGGTAAAGGTCGCGCGATCGATGCCGATAACCTCGGCCGCGGGGCAATCGTTGATGGTGACCTTCCAACCGCGGCGCTGGCAGTACTTCATGTACATCTTAAAGAGCATGAAGGTCCAATCCTGGGCCTCCAAGCCACCCTGCCCGGGCTTGATGGTCACAATTGCGTCGCCGTGATCGAACTCGCCGGTAAACCAGCTCGCAAGCTCAAGCTCGTCGATGGCGCGGGAAAGCCGCTCCGCCGTGGCGGCAGCCTCCTCACGCAGCGCGGCAGCATCGGGGTCATCGCCCATTTCCTCGGCAAGCTCCAGCGCGGCGCGAGCATCGGAAAGCTCACCGCGCGCCGTATCCACGGCGGCGATGTCCTCCTTGGCGCGTGCAATCTCCTCCATCGTGGCGCGAGCGGCATCGGCATCGTCCCAAAAGCCCGGGGCGACGCTTTTGGCCTCGAGCTCCGCCACGCGGGCGCGCTTCTCGTCCAAATGGAGATACGACTCGACCTCGCCGAGTCGGTCCGCAAACGCGTCCAACTCGGCGGGAGTTACCTCTAGAGTCTCGGCCATTAACGATTCCTGCCGTGGCAGTACTTAAACTTCTTACCGCCACCGCAAGGGCACAGGTCGTTGCGGCCCACGTTGACATAGGGGTCATCGCTCTCGGACTTGCGATAGGTCGTCACCTTGCCACCGTTGTTAACGGCAGCCGGACCACCCTGGACGGCGGTGCGGGCCTGCACCTGAGCCTGCTTGCGCAGTACCGAATCGCTGTTGTCGCCATCGACCTCGGCGGGACCAGAGAAGCGCGCACCCTTAAGGGCGGGGTCCTCCTTGTGCTCCACAGCCTGCGGGGCAGCTTTGAGCTCAATGCGCAGAACAGTGCGCAGGTAATCCTCGTACATGGTATCGACGAGTATCTGGAACGCGCCGTAGGCCTCGGTCTTGTACTCAACCAGCGGGTCGCGCTGGCCAAAGCCGCGCAGGCCGATACCGGTCTTGAGGTAGTCCATCTCCTGCAGGTAGTTCATCCAACGCGTATCGATTACGCGCAGCATGACCTGGGTATTGAGCTCGCGCATCAGGTCCTCGCCCAGGCGCTCGGCCTTCATGTTGTAGCACTTCTCAACATAAGCCAAGACATCGGCGGCCAGGGCCTCAAAGTCCTCGTCGGGGAACTGAGGGGTATCGATATGCCCGGTCAGCTCGACGACCCATTTGCGCAGACCCTCAAGATCGCGCTCGCCCTCGTGGCTGTCCTTGGTGCAGAACTCCTGCACACAGCGGTACACGGTATCGTGCATGACCTCGGTGATGTGGTCGGTCAGGTCCTTGCCGTCCAGAATCTTGTTGCGCTCGGCGTAGATGACCTGGCGCTGCTTGTTCATGACGTCGTCGTACTCAAGAACGCTCTTACGCATGGAGAAGTTGATGCTCTCGACCTTGTGCTGGGCATTCTCGACGGCCTTGGAAATGATCTTGTGCTGGATGGGCATGTCGTCGCCCATGTCGGCCGTAACCATCATCTTGGAGACGCGGTCCATCCTGTCGCCGCCGAACAGGCGCATGAGGTCATCCTCGAGTGACAGGTAGAACTGGGTCTCGCCCGGATCGCCCTGACGACCGGAACGGCCACGCAGCTGGTTGTCGATACGGCGGGACTCATGGCGCTCGGTGCCGATAACGGTCAGGCCGCCGGCGGCAAGCACGCGCTCGCGCTCGGCCTTGCAGGTCTCCTTGGCCTCGGCGTTAAACTGCTCGAGCTGCTCGGGCGTCACGTCCTCCATGGTCAGGCCCTCGTGCTCCAGGCGCTCGCGCACCAGCTCGTCGGGGTTGCCGCCCAGCAAGATGTCTGTACCACGGCCGGCCATGTTGGTAGCGATGGTCACGGCGCCATAGCGACCAGCCTGGGCCACGATATGGGCCTCGCGCTCGTGGTGCTTGGCGTTGAGGACCTCGTGCGCGATACCGCGCTTAGTGAGGGCGGCGGACAGTTTCTCGGAGCTCTCGATGGAGACGGTGCCCACCAGGACCGGCTGGCCCTTGGCGTGACGACGCTCAACGTCGTCGGCAACGGCGTTGTACTTGGCCTGGATGGTGCGGTAGACCAGGTCCTCGTGGTCAACACGCTGCACGGGCTTGTTGGGGGGAATGACCTCGACGGGCAGCTTGTAGATCTCGCGGAACTCGGCGTCCTCGGTGAGCGCCGTACCGGTCATGCCGGAGAGCTTATCATACAGGCGGAAGTAGTTCTGCAGGGTGATGGTGGCAAGGGTCTGGTTCTCCTCGCGCACGAGCACGCCCTCTTTGGCCTCGATGGCCTGGTGCAGGCCCTCGGAATAGCGGCGACCCTCCATGATACGACCGGTGAACTCGTCGACGATCTTGACCTCGCCGTTGGTGACCACGTACTGCTTGTCGCGGTGGAACATGTACTGGGCCTTCAGCGCCTGCTGCAGGTGGTTGACCAGCTGGCCGGAGAGATCGGCATAGATGTCATCGATACCCAGGCGGCGCTCAATCTTCTTAAGACCGCGCTCGGTGGCGGCGATGGTGTGCTTGGCCTCGTCCATGACGAAGTCGCCCGTGGGCTCCACGTCCTCGGTGGCGGTGAGCATGTCGTGCGAGACGTCCTCACCGCGCTCAAGGCCGCGCACGGCGCGCGCGAAGTCCTTGTAAGTGCTGGCGGACTTGGTGCCGGCGCCCGAGATGATGAGCGGCGTTCTGGCCTCGTCGATCAGGATGGAGTCGACCTCGTCGACGATGGCGTAGCTGTGGCCGCGCTGAACACGCTGCTCGGGGCGGGTAACCATGTTGTCGCGCAGATAATCGAAACCGAACTCGGAGTTGGTGCCGTACGTGACGTCGGCCTGGTAGGCTGGGCGCTTCAGCTCGAGCGGCATGTTGTTCTGCAGCAGACCGACGGTCATGCCCAGATACTTGTAGATGCGACCCATCCACTCGGAGTCGCGCTTGGCCAGGTAGTCGTTGACGGTGACGACGTGCACGCCCTTACCGGCGATAGCGTTGAGATAGCCGGCCAGCGTGGAGACGAGGGTCTTGCCTTCGCCGGTCTTCATCTCGGCGATGTGGCCCTCGTGCAGCGCCATGGCGCCGATGAGCTGTACATCAAAGTGACGCATGCCCATGGTGCGCTTGGAAGCTTCGCGCACGGTAGCAAAGGCCTCGGGGAGCATGTCGTCGAGCGACTCGCCGTTGGCGTAGCGCTCACGAAACTTATCGGTCTGGGCGCGGAGCTCCTCCTCGGTCATCTTCTCAAACTGGGGCTCAAGACCGTTGATCTTGTCGACGATCTTGTAGTAGCGCTTCAGGTCCTTATCGGATCCAAAGGACAGCAGCTTTGACATGAATCCCATGTGGTTTTCCTTTTTGGCCATCGCCCGCGGCATGAAACCTTGGACGAGTTAAACACAGATATTTGTACTTTAGCCAAACAAGGCGCCGCCTATGCGGTCGACACGCTCGACCACGTAATAACTACGACAGCCTGCCAAAAAGGGACTGGTTTATTTTGGCAGCTTTTATCTGGGAAAACGCTGCCTCTCTGCCATTTGGTGCAAATCAACCTGTCCCATTCGCACCAACCTGGTGCAATGGGAACGGGTTAGCTTGCACCAATAAAAAGAAAAGGGCCGCGCACCCAAACGGATGCGCGACCCTTATGCCATGAATGCGAGTGTTTCCGCGGCGAGCTATTTACTCAGCAGCCTCGGCGGTCTCGGCCTCGGCAGCGACCTCCTCGACGGGAGCCTCTGCGGGAGCCTCGGCGGCCTGCTTGGCAGCCTCCTCGGCAAACTTAGCGGCACGCTTAGCCTTCTCGGCAGCCTTAGCCTCAGCGGCGGCCTTGCGAGCGGCCTCGGCCTCAGCAGCCTTGGCGGCCTTGGCAGCCTTGGCCTCCTCAGCCTTCTTGAGCTGGGCGGCAGCGGCGCCACCGAACTTGTCGGCGAAGCGCTGGACGCGTCCACCGGTGTCGACGAACTTCTGCTGGCCGGTGTAGAACGGGTGGCACTCGTTGCAAAGCTCGACCTTCATCTCGGACACGGTAGCGTGCGTCTTGAAGGTGTTGCCGCAGGAGCACGTCACCGTGCACTCGACATACTGGGGATGGATACCCTGCTTCATGGTAGGACTCCTTATTAGTCAGGCGCTGGTTACCGATCAGCGCATAAGGCGTCTTGGTTTCCGACCAAGACAACAAACTCGTCTATGATACCACGGCACCGCGCGTCCCACAAAAGGTTCACGGTCTTTGCGTTGTGCATCGCGCCCAAGGCACGGCAGACGACACGACGAATCGCGGCAAACGGGCGCCTTTGCCCCTTCTCCCATGTTGCAGACGTGTAACGCCGCAGCAAAGGTGCCCTTTTTTGCGCCAGACAGGTACAATGATGAACACTGTACCGTAGCGGAGCGCCCCGCGCGCGCCGCAATCACGCGAAAGGGTTTCCCATGGCCGAGATCTCGTCCTCCCGTATCGTCATCACCGTCCTTGGCAAGAACCGCCCCGGCATCGTCGCCGGCGTCACCCGTGTCCTAGGCGAGGCCAACGTCGACATCCGCGACATCACGCAGTCCATTATCGAGGACATCTTCACCATGACCATGCTGGCCGATACCGCCGAGTCCAAGCTCGACTTCGCCGAGCTGCAGAAGGCGCTGGCCGAGGCCGGCGAGCTTTCGGGCGTCAACGTGTCCATCCAGCGCGAGGACGTCTTCAACTTTATGTACCGCCTGTAGCGAGCAAGCCGCTGGGGATAGCCTGACGCGCGCATGCCCATGCAAGTCACCCCGATGCGGCCCGGAGAGGAGCGCGCATGGCCTACGACGCCAAGAAAATCTATTACCGCTTCGACGACCACCTGAGCCGCCTGGTCTTGGATTACGAAGCGAGCCGCCAGATTTCGCCCGAAAGCGAAAATCTCTACTATGGCCTGCCGACTGACCCTTATGACGAGGGCCTATTTGTTGAGCACAATGTCAAGCGCGGCCTGCGCAATGCCGACGGCTCGGGCGTGGTCGCGGGCCTCACTCGCATCTCGGATGTGCACGGCTACAACAAGGTCGACGGTAAGGTCGTGCCCGATCAGGGCAAACTCACGCTTCGTGGCTACAGCATCGAGGATCTGGTCAACAACGCCCAGGCCGAGAACCGCTACGGCTACGAAGAGGTCGCCTATCTGCTCATTACGGGCTCTCTGCCCACCAAGGAAGAGCTTGACGGTTTTTGCGGACGTCTGGGTGCTTTTAGGCACCTGAGCGACGAATACGTCCGCGAGTTCCCCATGACCACGGTGTCGTCGAGCATCATGAATGTGCTTCAGCGCGCCGTGCTGCTGCTCTACGCCTTCGACGC
>JAXJPE010000072.1:0-53855 GCA_036426035.1 Collinsella sp. | reverse complement strand
TTTACATGCGCACGAAAATCGCGCAGGTAGTCGAGGAATCCAGGCTTGAACATCGCGCCGCCGGCCGGGGCCTGGAGCGAGGCAAGGTAGTCGATATCCTCGGGCGTAAAGCGCAGGTTCTCGACCAGCTCAGGCAGCTCGGCGGTGCCGCACATGACGGCGTAGGCGCTACCAAAGGGATGGTCGCGGTAAAACGCGGTAAAACAACCCTGCTCATTGGCCTTGCCGCTCTCCCACAGGCCCTGGGCCATAGTGAGCTCGTACAGATCGGTGAGCATTGCGATGTCGGTGGGATGCGAGATGTCGGTCAAAGCCATAGGGCGACCTTTCGGATGCGTTGTGCAGAAGTTGAGGGTTGGACGAGGCGGACGTGCGGGCATGGAGCCCGGCGCGAACAGGTTAGTGCAGGCCCATGCTGCCCGTGATCGTGTAGACCATAAAGACGATAAACGCGATGAGGGCGAGCACAATGATGATTTTTTGAGCCGGAGCCATGCCGGGGATCTCATTCTCACCCGTAGGCTCCTTGGAGGTGACCATGCGCTGGGCAAAGGTCATCTCGTCACGGCTCGGCTTGGGCTCGGCGGCCTTGGGATGAGCCACCTTTTTAGGTTGAGGTTTGGGCGCGGCAGGCGCAGGCTTCGCAGCGGCGGGCTTGGGCGCAGGGGCGGGCTTGGGCGCAGGGGCGGGCTTGGGCGCGGATGCGGCGCTCGCAGCGGCCTCCTCGGCCTTTGCGCGCTCGGCACGCAGAGCAGTCAGCTCCTCACGCTCGCGACGAGCCTCTTCCTGAGCCTCGCGGCGGGCCTTCTCGGCGCGGAGCTCTTCCAACTCGGCGCGCTCCTCGTCGGACAATGGTTGGGACTCAAGCTCGGCCATGGTACCGCCCTTTCTTTTTAAAAAAAGCCGCCGACACAATGTCAGCGGCTTATCAAATCCAAGGGTGGAGACGAAGGGAGTCGAACCCTCGGCCTCTGCCATGCGACGGCAGCGCTCTCCCAACTGAGCTACGTCCCCAGGACAAGTTGATATTTTACCTACGGCTCGCCAACTGTCAACGCCCAATAACCAGTCTTTTTGGGATGATTTTTCTGGGACGGGGATTAAAAAATCATTTTGTACCTAATGATTTTTTAATCCCCGTCCCAGAAAAATCATCGGCGAACGCGCTACTTTGCGCTGGTGAGGACGCCGGTGGTGTCGAAGGCCGGGGTAAAGCTCTCGTCTACCGCGCCGCCCTCTTGCCAGAACATCGTCGTAAAGCCCAGGTCGTCGGCATGGTCGAGCACCTGCTCGTACTCCTCGCGCGTCACAGCACGCGCCAGGTCGCCGCCCTGCTCGCGCATGAGCGCATTGGGCGTGTACTGGTTCATGACCGAGATCGGCACATCACCCACCGTCTGCCACACCAGGTCCAGCACGCGGCATGAATCGTCTGCATGTCCCGGCAGCACCAGATGGCGCACGATCATGCCGCGCTTCATGAGCCCGTCCTCGTCCACCAGCTCTCCCCCGCGGCGCTCAATCTCGCGCGCCATTTGCGCTAAGCCCGACACGGCCACGCGCGGGTAGTCCTGAATATGAGACAGTGACTGCGCAAGCGCCGCATCGGCATATTTAAAGTCGGTAAGCCACACATCGACCAGATCGCCGAGCGCCGCCACGGCACTCGCACGCTCATAACCGCTCGTATTGTAGACGATTGGGATGGCCAGCCCACGCGCCCGTGCCGCAGCAATCGCAGTCGGCAGCAGGTGCGCGTAGTGTGTCGCCGTTACCAAGTTAATATTGTTGGCGCCCTGGTCCTGCAGCTCCAACATAATCTCGATCAGACGCTCGGGCGAAATCTCAAGCCCAAAATTGCCCGTCGAGATCTCGTGGTTCTGGCAATAGACGCATTTGAGCGAGCAACCGCTAAAGAAGATCGTACCCGAACCGGCTTCGCCCGAGATAGGCGGCTCCTCCCACATATGAAGCGCCGCGCGGGCCACTTTGAGCGTGTCGTTAGCACCGCATACGCCGTGCGCGCCCTCATCGCGCACCGCACCGCAACGGCGCGGACACAAATGGCAGGCGGGCGAAAAAAGTTCGGTCAACGACGTCGGCATAAAAACATGCTCCAAAACAACGATTCAGCAGCTCAAACGCAAAAGGATCAAGCGCACAGACGGCTCGAGCCCAAGGCGCCGTAATCGTCCGACACGATTTTTGTAATGTCAAGACTGGAATCCACAAAGTGCTGCTTTATGATGTAGGTATTCCGCCCCCCGCGGAGCAACTGGGTGAACCGTCGCGTTTATTTAGGGAGCCCACACAGTCGTACCTAGTACAGGTATCCTTCGTTGTTAAGGACGCTGGAACAGTCGATGAGGGCACCCACCTGTTTTAGGTGGGTTCATTTTCGTAACGTGGGGGGTGGTTTTCTTTTGCCGAAAATCGCCATTGCAAATCCCGCCAAGATCCCCAAAAGGCACCAGGCAGAGCCCCACTATCACTCGAATATCTGGTAAGCGCGTGATTATCGCCCCGTGCAATTCCTCACACCCTCCTTGGTCGAGTATCATGGGTCAGCTATACCCTTTGCGGCATGGCATCCTTTGACCTTTTCCTTCGACGCTTGGCGGTTTATCGATTCATGGCTTCCTCCACGAGCTTCATACCGTACCTTTGCGTGGCGGTCGCGGCTTTTATCACGACCTTCCTTGCGGTGCCCCTGGTCAAGCGCCTGGCAATCAAGCTCGACGCCGTCGATTATCCTTCCAAGCGCCGCATCAACACTAAACCCATCCCGCGCATGGGTGGCACGGCAGTCTTTTTGGGCCTCGTCGTCGCCTGCATTGTTCAGATCCTAGGCACCTGGTACCTGGGCTGGCCGCCCGCTTTGGTGCCCCACCCCCGTCTGCACATCAGCTACCCCATACTTGCGCTTTCTTTTACCGTCATCTTTGCGACCGGCGCGATCGACGACGTCTTCCAGCTCAAGCCCAAGCAAAAGCTCGCCGGCCAGGTCCTCGCCGCGCTCATCGCCTGCGTGGGCGGCCTGCGCATCGGCGTCATCGTCAACCCGTTTGCTCCCGGCGAGATCATGCTCGGCTGGCTCGCCTACCCCATCACTGTGGTCTACCTGGTGGCGTTCACCAACATCATCAACCTTATCGACGGCCTCGACGGTCTGGCCACGGGTATCTGCGGTATCGCGTCGTTCACCATGTTTTCGGTCGCAGTGCTCTCGGGCCGCATCGACGCCGCCGCGCTCTCCATCGCGCTCTTTGGCTCGTGCCTCGCCTTCTTGCGCTATAACTTCAACCCCGCGAGCATCTTCTTGGGCGACTCGGGGTCGCTGCTTCTGGGCTTTGCGCTGGGCTCCATCTCGCTGCTCAACGTGAGCCGCACCGCCGCGCTCACCTCGCTCATCATCCCGCTCATCGTGGCCGGCGTGCCCATCATCGATACGTTTAGCGCCATCGTGCGCCGTAAGCGCGCCCACATTAGCATCGGGCAGGCCGACAAGGGCCACATCCACCACCGCCTCATTCAAGAGGGCTACAACCAAAAGCAGGCCGTACTGCTCATCTACGCCTGGTGCATTATGCTTTCGGCCGGCGCCGCCGCCATCAATCAGGTCGAGGTCCCCATACGCGTGCTCATCTTTACCGTGCTCGCCATTGGCTCGGCGGCCTTCGCCAAGCACCTGCACCTGTTTGAGCCCGTGCTACGTCACCATTACAACAAGCGCACGCACGAGGACGAGCTGGTAACCCCCGACGACCCCGCTTTTAAGCAGGAGGAGCAAGCAGCCGAGGAACGTAAAGAAGAGCGCCACCACAAGCTCTAGGATAAGCTGCCGAGGATGCGCCCAGGCGCCGCTGACCAAGCGCGGCCGGGCCGCACCCAGCGCGCAAGCCGCCTCCCCTCCCGCCCCTCCAATAAACGCGTTATCATCTTGACCCATGAATATACGTTAGGAGCAATCATGCCAAACGAGAACAGCTACGAAGTCGCGCTGCAAAAGAGCAACGCCATTCGCGAGGGCCTGGCCAAGACACCCGAGAAGTTCACCATGCTTACCGGTGACCGCCCCACCGGGCGCCTGCACCTGGGTCATTACTTCGGCACCCTCAAGGGCCGTGTTGAACTGCAGAACATGGGCGCCAAGACCAACGTGCTCATCGCCGACTACCAGGTCATCACCGACCGCGACACCACCGAGCATATCCAGGACAACGTGTACAACATGGTCATGGACTACCTTGCCTGCGGTATCGACCCCGACAAGACCATGATCTACGCGCACTCCGCCGTGCCCGCCGCAAACCAGCTCATGCTGCCGTTCCTGTCGCTGGTGTCCGAGGCCGAGCTGGCGCGCAACCCCACGGTTAAGGCCGAGATGGAGGCCTCGGGCCACGAGCTCACCGGCCTTTTGCTCACCTACCCGGTGCACCAGGCCTGCGACATCCTGTTCTGCAAGGGCAATGTGGTGCCCGTCGGCCGCGACCAGCTGCCGCACATCGAGCTCACCCGCACCATCGCCCGCCGCTTTAACAACCGCTACGGCAAGGTGTTCCCCGAGGTCGACGCGCTGCTGTCCGAGACCCCGCTGCTGCCCGGCCTGGACGGTCGCAAGATGAGCAAGAGCTACGGCAACGCCATCAACATCTCGATGACCGCCGAGGAGACGGCCAAGCGCATCAAGAAGAGCCAGACCGATTCCGAGCGCATGATCACGTTCGATCCCGAGAACCGTCCCGGCGTGTCCGGCCTGCTTTCGACGGCCGCCATCTGCACCGGCCGTTCCGAGGTCGAGATTGCCGAGGAGATTGGCATGGGCGGCTCCGGCCAGCTCAAGAAGTACGTGACCGAGGCCGTCAACGAGTACTTCGCGCCGATCCGCGAGCGTCGCCAGCGCTACGAGAACGATCTGGACTATGTGAAGGACGTGTTGCACGAGGGCAACCGTCGCGCCAACGAGATCGCCGAGCAGACCCTGGCCGAGGTTCGGGACGCCATGGGCATGGTGTACTAGACCGATCTGCTGGCTTAAGCTTTCGATTGCTATAGGGCGGACGCTACGGCGTCCGCCTTTTTTGTTGCCCGACCGGTTCGGCTCCGGCCACCGCACTCCCCCGATAAACAGGAACGGGCCCGCCGGCAGTCAGTTGCCAGCGGGCCCGTTCCCGAAGTACACCGTTGAATCGCACAGAGGGGAGGAATGCGAATCAAACTCAACAGGGCAGGCTTTTTCATCGCCTAATGCCTGCTCCGTTGCTGAATACAATATAGTTCACCGTGGTTTACTTTTTTGCGTCAATATGCGCCGCCACACCTTCTCCATAAGTTAGCCCCGGTAAACCTGCAACGGAAAACCACCACAAGGGGGACAGGCACCTTTGTGGTGGTTTTGGCCACGGCAGAACTGTTAGAGTCCAGCTGGCCAGTGACAGGCGGCCAAGTCGACGTGCATGGGATCGATAAACGCCACGCCCTCCCCCATTAAGAGCTCGCGCTGAGCATCGGGACCGCCAAAGGCAAAGCCCCCACAGATACGGCCGTCGGCAAACACCACGCGATGACAGGGAATTTGACCAGGGCGTGGGTTGCTATGCAGCGCATACCCCACATAGCGTGCACTTCGCGCGCGACCGGCGAGCAGCGCCACCTGACCGTACGTGGCGACCATCCCCTCGGGGATCTGCTCGACCACCTCATACACCTGCTCAAAAAAGCCCTCAGACGCCATCGCTCGCTCCCTTCTCCGCATTAACAGCATAAAGAAATGATCCCTTGGGGACGGAGGAAAACGGATCATTCGCGGCCTCCGTGCGGTCGATGATCCGTTTTCCTCCGTCCCCAAGGGATCATTTGCTGGCAGGTCGGCTAGTTGGCGGGCTGGAAGAAGGCTACGGCTACGGCGCCGGGGCCTACGTGGGTGCCGATGGTGGCGCCGATGGTGTGAACGGGCAGCTCGCCCTCGGTGTGGCCAGCCCACAGCGCCGCGCTGTCCTCGATATACTTCTTGAGCACCACATCCGAAAGGCCCGTATAGCCGAGCGCCAGCGGCATGGAAAAGTCGATGCCGCCCGCCTTTTCGACCTTCTGGTTGAGCAGGTTGCGGCCGTTCTTGGAACCGCGCGCCTTGCCCAGCTGCACGATCAGACCGTCCTCGACAGCTACCACAGGCTTTACGTTGAGCAGCGTACCCACGGCGCCGGCCGCAGCAGACAGACGACCGCCGCGCACCAGATACTCCAGTGTCTCGAGCAGGCCGATAACCACCACGCGGTCGCGCACGGCCTCGACCGCCGCTGCGATCTGGGCCGCACTACGGCCCTCGTCCACCAAACGCAGCGCATACTCAACCAGGATGCGTTCACCCAGGGTGACGTTATTGCTATCAACCACGTACACGTCGCCGCCCGGCGCCTCGGATAGTGCGGTACGGGCGCTCTGATTGGTGCCTGATAGCTTAGCGCCCACGGTAATAATCACAGCTTCATCGCCGGCCTCACGAACCTCGGCAATCGCCTGCGAAAACGCATACGGGTTGACCTGGCCGGTCTTGGGCAGCTCATCGCGCTCCACGAGCATCTCGTAAAAGCGCTGGTGATCGATGTCGATGCCATCCATGTACACATCGGTGCCAAAGGTGACGGACAGCGGCAAAACGACCAGTGCCGGGTGCTCGGCCGGCGACATATCGCTTGCGGAATCGGTAATAATGCGGACGGACATAGCGAATCCTTTCTTGCGCAGGTCCCGCGCAGGGATTTTTGACAGCAATGCCCCGGCACGGTATACGCGCTCAAACGGGACGACGCAGTTGTTGGCTGAAAGCTAGCGCCAGCGCGGCTCTAAATCTCGCGCAGGGTGTTGAGAATCGTACGCAGCGACGCATACATCTGCTCACGCTGCTCCACACCCATAGCCTTACCGGTGGTGTCGAGCACCTCGCGAATAATGCGATCGGCCTCGTTCATACTCTCGCCGCCCAACGTGGTCAGGCGAACCGGAGCGCGATACTTAACGGCGGCATCGCCCGAATCGTCGACCTCGACGTAGCCGCCCTCCTCCAGATGCGCCAGCGTGCGCGAGACGGCAGCGCGGGTCACGCCAGCCATGCGGGCGAGGTCGGCGCCAGTCAGACCGTCCTTGCTGCGCTCAAGATAGTACAGGCACATGATGTCGGAGCCCTTAAGGCCCAGCCTTGCGCCCTCAGATGTCTTAATGCGCTGGATCTCCTTGTAGAGTCCGCTGATCAGTCCGACAAAGTCCTCGAAACGTGTCTCGTCGCTCTGCTGCATGGGAGACGACCGCCTTTCGCTTGCATAATGCTAACGGGTAAACATCTTAGCCGCATGCGCGAACCCCCGAACCCAAATATCCCAATTGTTAACTCATCAACATAAAAACCACCACAAAGGGGACAGGCACCTTTGTGGTGGTTTTAACCGGCGAGCATGATTTGCAGAAGTTGCTACAGCTCCACGCAGGGATTGTCGCGGGTCACAAGCGTCTTAGCGACAACCGTCGCTCCCAGATAGCGCTCAAGCAAATCGGCAAGACGGTCGATGGCGGCCTGGCAATCCCCCATGCGCTCGGGCTCAACACACTCAATCGCCAAAAACGCGTCGGCCGAATCGTCGGACAGAGCCGTTCGAACGCCGTCGCGCCAGTTCCAGCAGCGGCACACGGCGCCTGCATCGTCAATGTAGGCGAGCTCGCCGGGCAGCGTCGGGTCATCCGCTTCCTCGCCAAGTGGCAGGAACGCATCGCCGCCGTCGGTCATCTTCAAGCGAAGGTCTCCCTCAATCGCATGCAGATCCTCGCCTCCCACGGGCAGCGCGTAGGTCAACGACACCGTGTTGTAAATATCCACCGCGGGCGTAATGTGGCCCACCGGCTTGCCTTTAAGCACGCGCTTGAGCAAGTTCTCGATCGAACAACGCGCACCCTTTTTGGTCTTGAACAGACGATAGGCCTCGCGCCATGCCTTGACCGGCGCATTCTCGCTGATAGTATCGCTGGTCAGATGACGCTCCGCGTCGATATTGGCGCGATCGAGCAGCGCCGCAATGGCATCTACGTCCTCTTGAGGAATCTGAGACGCGGGCTTCATACCCTTCACGACCACCACACCGATTGCCGCCTGCGGAAACAGCTCCCAAAATGAATCCTCGGCAATAAAGCTCTTCATACGTGCTCCCTTCACGATTCACGCCCACGCGAACGCCTAAACAAAAAGCGCCCTCACAGCGGCCACCTTCAAAGTCCTACGGTGCCGCCACAAGAGCGCTTGCGCTGTCCCCATCCGGAGAAGGGGACGATATGTCAGGCGTATTGTAACCCGAGCCATCCGCGCGAGCAAAACCACCACAAAGGCGCCTGTCCCCTTTATGGTGGTTTTGGATCTGAGGCGACGCTAGTGGCGGAGTCCCAACAGGCCGCGGCCGCGATGGCGGGCCTCGGCGGGCACCTGAGCGTGCGGGCCGGCGGCCTTGACGGACTCGGGCAGGTGCGAGTACTTCTTCTCGAAATTCTCCTCGAACATCACCGCCAAGTTGTGCGCTGCCTCGTCGTAGCGCGCGGTGCTCTGCCAGTATTGACGCGGCACCAGAATACCGTCGGGCACGCCATGGCACGTGATGGGAATGTCGACATTAAAGATATCGTCGTGCACGAACTCGCTGTCCTCGATGGTACCGTCGAGGGCGCGGGCCACCAGGGCGCGCGTGTAGGCAAGCTCGATGCGATGGCCCACGCCATAACCGCCGCCAATCCAGCCGGTGTTGACCAGATAGACGCGGGTGCGACCGTCGGCGATACGCTCGCCGAGCATCTTGGCATAGACCATGGGATCGAGCGGCATAAACGGCTCGCCAAACAGCGAGGAGAACGTGGGCGTGGGCTCGGTGACGCCGACCTCGGTGCCGGGGATCTTGGCCGTAAAGCCCGTCACAAAGTGATACATGGCGGCATCGGCCGTCAGGCGCGAGATGGGCGGCAGCACGCCAAAGGCATCGCAGGTCAAAAACAGTACGACGCTCGGGGTGGTGCCCATGCCCTTGGTCCACGCGTTGGGGATATGCTCGACGGGGTAGGCCACGCGCGTATTGTGCGTGATCGAGACGTCGTCATAGTTGGGCTTGCGATTCTCATCGAGCACCACGTTTTCGCAGATGGCGCCAAAGCGAACAGCGTTGAAAATCTCGGGCTCGTGGAACGCATCCAGGCCCTCGCACTTGGCGTAGCAGCCGCCCTCGATGTTGAAGATGCCCATGTCGGACCAGCCGTGCTCGTCGTCACCGATCAGCAGGCGCGTGGGGTTGGCCGAAAGTGTGGTCTTGCCGGTGCCCGAGAGGCCAAAGAACACGGCGGTCTCGTGCGTGACGGGATCCATGCTGGCCGAGCAGTGCATGGGCAGCACATCGTCCTCGACGGGCAGTAGGTAATTCATGACGCTGAAGATGGACTTTTTGATCTCGCCGGAGTAGCCGGTGCCGGCAACCAGAATCACGCGCTCCTGGAAGTTGATGACCACGGCGGCGCTGGAGTTGAGGCCCTTGATGGCGGGATCGCACTGGTAGCCGGGAGCGGCGAGCACGCAAAAGTCCGGCTCGCCGGTGCGCGCAATTTCGCGGGCGAGCGGACGGGCCAGCATCTGCTTAATGAAGAGCGCCTGGCTGGCACGCTCGCAGGCGACGAGCAGGCGACGCGTGTGGTTGCGGTCGGCGCCCGCCATGCCGCGCGTGACAAACACGTCGCGCTCGTTGAGGTAGTCGACGATACCGGTCTTAATGGTCTCATAGCTCTCGATCGAAAGCGGTCGGTTGACGGCGCCCCAGGCGATCTTGTCGTGAACATCGGGAGTGTCAACGATAAAGCGGTCGTTGGGAGAACGGCCAGTGCGCTCCCCCGTCTCGATCACCAGCGCGCCGTTGGATGCCATGCGGCCTTCTTCGCGGCGGATGGCGTGCTCGACGAGCTCCGCGGCGGGTAGATCGACCAGCAGACGGGGCTGATTCTCGGCGGGATCTTCGACCAGCGTAATACCAAAGTTGGACAGAACTTCTGCAGGGGTAACACCAGGCATGGGGCCTCCTTTAAAAACGCGACACGTGGACGCGACGCGCACTTTACTCACGTAAAGCCCGTTGTACCCGATATGCAAAAACGTTTTTGCGGCAACGACGAAGCGCCCGCCCAACGGTCAAAAATCGCACGCAAGCGGCCTAGTAATTGGAGACATTTTTAAACGACTAGTCGTTGGGGACACACATGAACAGGCAACAACCAAGGAGCGACCCCGGATACCGGCACTTAGGGACGTTCCCAAAGTGCCGGCACATAAGGAACGTCCCCAAATGCCGTCTACTGAATGGCACCGCCGAAATTATCGAACAACCTGTTCAAAAACACGAACGAACACCGTCGCGTCTATACTAGAGCGCAGCAATAGAAAGGACTCCGCTTTGAGCATCACGCCCATCGATAGCATTCGCCGCGCCATCGCCCGCCGCAATGGCGTCGCCGACCCCACCGTATCGGACGGGGCGCACGGGCAGGGCGGACGCATCGAGAACGGCCTGTTCCCCGCATCGCACACCGCCGAGGAGCTCGCACGAATCCAAGAGCTAAGCCAGCGTAACGCCGGCGGTCCCGACAGCAGCCAGGCCACACGCCGTCGCCGCGAGCGCAATCGCCAGCCCGGCCCCATCCACCGCATGGTCAATGCCTGGTGGAACCGCCTGCTCGGAGCCGTCTACGGCGGCGGCTTCTCCACGCAAGAAGCCGAGTACGAAGATCACGCCACCCGTCGCGACTACCTTTGGAATACCCTGGGCACCGCCGTGTGGGGCATGGCGTTTCCGTTGCTCACCATCGTGTCCACACAGCTCGCGGGCGCCGAGGAGGCTGGCAAATTCTCCATCGCCTTTGTCACCGGCACGCTCATCATGATCGCGTGCAACTACGGCGTGCGCAATTTCCAGGTCTCGGACATCGACGAAAAGACGTCCTTTGCCTCTTACCAGCTCAACCGCTGGCTCTGCGGAGCGCTCGCGCTGGCATGCGGCCTGGTATACAGCAGCGCCCGCGGCTACGATGCGCAGATGGCCACGATCGGCCTGGGCGTCTACCTCTATAAGGTGATCGACGGCATCGCCGACGTGTACGAGGGCCGCCTGCAGCAGGCCGACAAGCTCTATTTGGCCGGCATGAGCCAAACGCTGCGTTCCGCCGGCGTCATCGCGGTCTTTAGCGTGGCACTGTTCCTCACGCGCAGCATGCCCATCGCGGCCATGGCCATGGGTGTCACCGCCATCGCCTCGCTCGTGCTGGTCACCGCGCCGCTTGCCCTGCTCGAGACCGAAAAATCGCGCCACGTGAGCCTGCGCGAGGTCGGCCACCTGTTTGTCCAGTGCGCCCCGCTCTTTGGTGCACTGTTCCTGTTCAACCTTATTGAGAGCATGCCCAAGTTTGTGATGGAAGGCACGCTGGCATACAAATATCAGCTGTACTTTAATGCCCTGTTCTTTCCGGCGCAGGCTATTTTGCTGAGCATTGGATTTATCTATAAACCGCAGCTCCTGCGCTTGTCGAGCATTTGGGCTAATCCTCGCAAGCGTCGTCGCTTTGACCTGATTATTGTTGCCGTTATGGCGCTGATCGCGGTCATCACCGGCGTGTGCGCCGCATTTATGGCAGGTCCCGGTATTCCCCTCATGAGCTTTATGTACGGCCTCAGCTTTGAACGCTACCGTACGCTGGCGCTGCTGATGGTCGTCGCCGGCGGCGTAACCGCGGCCATCGATTTTATCTACGCCATTATCACGGTGCTGCGCCACGCTGGAGACGTCACCAAGATCTACCTGATCTGCTTTGCCGTGAGCGTGGTGCTCCCGGTGATCCTGATCAACCTGCTGGGTCTGATGGGCGCCGTGGTGAGCTACCTAGCCATCATGGCCCTACTCCTGGTGCTGCTGATTATCGAATACGCCCACATCCGCCAACGCATCGAACGCGACCGCAACCCGTACGGCGTATAACGCCCACCTTGGTACATTGGGGAAAGAAACGTCGATGTTTTGGCGCCAACCTCTTGCGCCGTTATTCCCCGGGGCGAATATTCGCGTAGAACTCCGCCCCATCATCGAGCCGCAGGATGCCCACGCGACCGAACTCGGAGCCGGTGGCGGCAGCGCAGTCGATGTCGATGCGATCGGGCACACCGGCGGCATCCTCGCCGCCCAGGCGCACGATCTGCCCGCGGCCCGACTCCTCATCGAGCCCCGCAAGACCACCGACCTCGCAATAACGCCCGAGCGACACCGTTGGCGTGTGACCGCTCACCACGACCGGACCCTTGCCCTCGGCAGAAAGCAGCCCGGTCGGCGCATCCCAATAGCCGTGACGAATCCACAGCAGGTCATCGGCCGACTGCACCGCGAGCATCTGCTGCAGCAGCTCGCGATCGGCACCCACCGCTCCAACGCCATCGGCACAATCGACGCCATGCTCAAGCAAAAACGCGCGCGCCGCCTTCATCTCGATTCCAGCATGTACCAGCAGATACGGGCGCTCCTCGGTCTCGGCCACCGCGTAGAGCGGCAGCGCGGCCATCCATCGCACGAGCTCCTCGTATGCATCAAATTCCATGTCGTTGAGCTGCTCGCGCGTCGTCCAGCCACCGTTGATATCCCAGGTCTCGGCATCGAGCGGATCCTGGCTAATGATGGCATCGAGCATGATCTGCTCGTGATTACCCTTGAGAACGCGGGCGTTAGGCAGCGAGCGCACGAGCTTAATAACGCCGACCGGATCGGGCCCGCGATCGATCATGTCGCCCAGCACGTACAGCGTGTCGTCGGACGTCAACGAGATCTTAGACAGGGCCTCGTCAAGCGCATGCACGTGTCCGTGAGCATCAGATGTCACATAGATCGCCATGGAACGCCTCTCCTTGCATTGCGGCCAAAGCCCGGCGCCGCAACTAAAACTTCAAGTTGAACTTAAACGTTACCCATTGTACTCCGTTGCAATAAAGCTGGAAAGGGTTTCCGAGCAGAGGCAAAGACGGCAGCCGTCTATGACGATATCGCGCACGCCCGCAATTCAACCCCATAAACCCACCATCTTTGGGTACAAATAACCGCAGACAACTAACCGTGCCACGCCAACCACCCAGGAGCGGACACCATCCATGAACCAGATCCTTCTTTTTATCGGCCTCGTCATCATTTTGTGCCTGACCATCAAACCCGTCGGCAAAAAGCTCCCCTTCCCCACCCTGCTTATCTTTATCGCGCTCGGCATGCTGTTGGGCGTCAACGGCCCGGCGCATATCGACTTTAGCGACTACGCACTCACCGAAACCGTCTGCAGCACGGCGCTGCTGTTCATCATGTTCTACGGCGGCTTTAACACCAACATCGACCGTGCCAAACCCGTCGCCGCGCCCGCGGTGCTGCTGAGCACGCTCGGTGTCGTCATCACTGCTGGCATTACGGGTGCGTTTGCGCACTTTGTACTGGGCTTCGACTGGATCGGCGGCCTGCTGCTGGGCTCAGTCGTGGCGTCGACCGATGCGGCGAGCGTCTTTAGCGTGCTGCGCGAGCACAACCTGTCGCTGCGCGGCGGCACCGACTCGCTGCTCGAGGTCGAATCGGGCTCCAACGACCCCGTCGCCTACATGCTCACCGCGGTGCTCGCGACCCTCGCGACCGGCGGCAACATCGACATCCCCATGCTGCTGGCCAAGCAGATCATCCTGGGCGTGGGGTTGGGTCTTGCCATCGGCTGGGCATCCAGCCGCCTGATAGAGCGCGCACGCGCAACGGCCGAGGGCGCGCAGACCATCTTTTTGTTCGCCGTGGCGATCGTTGCCTACGCGCTGCCGAGTTATCTGGGTGGCAACGGCTTTTTGGCCGTATACCTGGCCGGCATCGTGCTGGGTGCCAGCGACATCACCGGCAAGGTCGAGATGGCGCACTTCTTCGATACCCTCACCGAAATGGCCGAGATGACCATCTTCTTTTTGCTCGGCCTGCTCGTGACGCCCGCCCGCCTGCCGCAAATGCTGCTACCGGGCCTGGCGCTCATGGCGTTTATGCTCTTCGTGAGCCGCCCCATCGCTGTTGGTGCGCTGCTGGCGCCCTTTAAGACGAACCCCCGCCAGGTTGCACTCGTGAGCTGGGCGGGCCTGCGCGGCGCGGCTTCGGTCGTATTTAGCCTCTTTGCCGTGGTGACCGGTATTCCCGGCGGTCACGACCTATTTGACCTGGTGTTTGTGATTGCCGTATCGAGCATCGTGGTGCAGGGCTCGCTACTGCCGGCGGTGGCGAAAAAGCTCGACATGATCGACGCAGAAGGCGACGTGCGCCGCACGTTTAACGACTACCGCGACGAAGACGGCATGTCGTTTGTTAAGCTCAAGGTGGGAGCTGGACATCCGTTTGCCGGGCGCTCGCTTGCCGATATTGGCAGCGCTACGAACATGCTCGTCATCCTGGTGCTTCGAGACGGTGCGCACCCGGTGCTGCCCAACGGGGATACCGTGATCGAAGAAGGCGACCTTCTGGTTATGGCCGCGCCGACGTTTGAGGAGCGTGCCGAGGTTACGCTGCGCGAGGTCACCGTGACGCCCCATGGACGCCTGGCCGGTCAGCGTCTGCGCGACGTGCCGCAAGGCAAGCACCCCTTTATCGTCGTGATGCTCAAGCGCGACGGCCAAACGATCATCCCCGACGGCAACACCCAAGTCCACGCCGGCGACGAAGCCGTCATCGCCACGCTGACGTCGTAGCGGCCAGGGACAGCCGTCCCGTATTGGCTACATTTGAGCATCAATCGCCCCGACAGGGGTCTCGTTGAGGACAGTTAGTGTCTCTCAAGACTAAGTGAGTAGGCTTTTGTCGAATCGACGACCACGTCACCAAAGCACAAGTCTGTGACCTGCGGGTTTGTTGAAGAAAAGACTTCGGGTGCTCAGCATTTCCAAAAAAGCCTACTCACTTAGCCGGCGGGTGGCCATAATAGAACCGCCGCGACGTCGTTGGACTCCGTTACGACGGTTTATCATGCATTTTCGCACAGCCGTGGGCACAAACACCCCGTCGCCCCATATGACAAAGGGGCAGTCCCTTTGTCACATTAAATAGAACTTCAGCAAGAAGCTGAGGAAAAAGAAGACCGAATGAGCCACCGCTCGCATCGCAACCATGGTATAAATGGATTGCGCTCCTTTATGGAGGGCAGTCAAGGGCCGGGGGATCCCCTCGGCATTTTTGTTTTTAGGTCAACAGGAAATCGAGCGAAATGTCTCGTGTAGACCCGACATGCGGTTTCTGTTATAAAGATGTCGGTACCCTCGAATAGAGGGGCCTCCAAGAGCCGGGGTCTTACCTCCGGCATTTTTTATGCAATACGAGGCCTGTCCATTAGACGACAGCCTTCTTTCTTATTTCTTTTAGTAAGCCTTTTTTAAACGCAGTACTACCACCAAAAAACTTCTGGTCAGTATTAGTCTGCTTATTCGCCTGATATTTCAGACTCGTAAACTCAATGGTACAGATATAGTCCGCCGCTTGAGCCAAATAGTAATCCGATGAAGTTGTCGGCTTATAGATAACTGCATTTTTAGCCAAAGCGTAATCGATTGCCTTGTGAAGCGCACTCGAAACCGAACCCTGTCCTCCGTCATAGTAAATCTTTACAGCATCAAACTGCTGAAACCAACTCAAATTGTCGAATATGAAATCGATGATTTCACGCCGCATCGCATCAGCAATCTGTTTAAGAGTTCGGTACCGATGCGTCTTGAATACAAACACCTTGTACGAGATGGGCAAATGTCGAAACATAACTCGAAATAGTGAAAACAGCCTTTTTCTCTCACTGATGTCCAAGTCCTTGAACTGATCTTTTCCATTCATGAGAGGAGAAGCATGGAACGGAAGAAGCGGCAATCCGCTTTCGGCTACCGCCCTTTCATATTTCTCTATTCCCTCAGCGATGGGAATATTTTGTTCATGAAAAACAAAGGCAACCAGATAGTATTTTTCACGAAGATCATCGCTTCCAGATTCATCGATAAAGATACTCAGCTCTCGCATGGGCAATCCTTAATAAAAAAGCCGGGGAAAACGTCCCCGGCACTTGGAAGCCCTCTCTTAAGAGATGACCACCTAATTTATACCATGAAGTTGGGCGTATATTCAAGCATGAGTATAAAATACAAACATATGTTCGTCAATAGCAAAGATGGCCGTCATTCGGCGTCGTCATCGACGGCAAAGTCTCGAAGGTCGAGGCCTTCGCGTTCGGCTCGGGCTAGGAGCTCTTGGGGCGACTCGTCCTCGATATCCACTACGTCGAGCATGGCAGCCGGAAAACCCACGCCGGCTGCACTCCCCGCACGGTCGATCATACTCTCGCGCAGCTGGTCAACATTAATGTCGATTTTCATGGTGACCCCCTACCGGATCAGGCCCCTACTCAGCAGCGCCGAGCACATTCACGGCTGCGACGAAACCCGCAACCTGCTTGTCATCCATCTGTGTGGCCAAACGCCCCACGGGCTCGTCGTAGGCAAACTGTACTTTATCGATAAAGCAATCCCAGGCACGCTCATCCACACGCACGGCGGCCTCGCAGTACTGGCCGAGCTTTTTGAGTCCATACCAAAAAGCATTCATATGGCGTGCGGGATCCTCGTCCAGCACACCATCGTAGCGCCGTCCGTTAAACTCGCGCATGCGTGCCACAGCAACCTTGAGCGAGTCGCCGCCCTCGACCGAGGCCTCATCCACAAGCTCGGGAATCGGAACCTCACGCCGAACATCGTACCTGGTAGCGCCGTCGTAATCGCCCACCAGCACGTCTTCATCAACCCGAGAATCATAGTCGAAATAGCTCGAGCCCCGGCAAATCCCATGCGGCGAGTCAGAGCCAAACGCACAGAACAACCCGCCGTCGGCAACAACGCGCCTATAGGTCTCAAACGACTTCTTTACCTGAGCGAGCAACTCGGAAAGCTCCCCGGCATCGCACCCCGTCCCGCACGCAACGCGAGCAGACTCCGGCAACGATACCGGCTTCACCGTGCTCCCTGCAACACGGGCAGCGCGCTCGGCCCGATACGCTTGGGCTGCCAAGCGCGCTCGCTGCGCAGCGCCGCGCACGTTCGTAAGTTCACGCTCCAACGCCACGTCACCAGCTACATCGCCAGCCAAATCGCCCGTAAAACCGTCAGCGCCCTGCGATCCCGTCGCACTCAGCTCAGATTCAAACGTCGCTGTGATCATGCCGGCAAGGTCCGTTGTATCGGCGGCGCAACGCAGCTGCTCCAGCTGCGTGCATAGCAGATCGGCATCCAAGGGTGCGGCATCCACAACGCGCACGTCACTCAGACGCGCCGCGCCCTGCAACACCAAAGCCCCCGCAGCATCGTATGCCGCACGAACCCTGTCCGCCGTATTGGCACGCAGCTTTACCTCGATAAACGCAAGCGTCTGCTCCAAGCGGGCCAACAGCTCGGTCTTGTCCTCCATACGCAAAAAGGCAGCGTAGCGCCGCTCCATCTGCAACGGGCCCACAACGCCTACCTGCTTGCGAGCGCGCGCAAGCGATTCAGATTCAACGCGGCGCACATACCCGTCAACGGCCTTCACGGCAGACTCGCGCGCAGCACGCTCGGCGGCCTCGACGCCCCCGATCACGGCCAGCAGCTCGCGGGAGCGCGCCTTGCGCAATAACTCCCCGCGATCGTACTGCTCAAGCGCCGTCTGACGCTTGGCTACCGACTCAAAGCCAAAGAGCTCATCGAGCAGCTCGCCAACAGAACGTTCTTCCGCCATGGCAAGGCCTCCTCACGCGCAGCACGCCAACATGCTCGCGGGCTCACGTGCGCATCAAACGCCTCGCGCACGCAAGCCCGCGCGCTCGCATCCCTATAGATCCAACGCCTTCTTCGCAGCATCGACCGGGTCGCCATCCATGTAGAACACCGGGCTCAACCCCGAGATAATCTCGGACGAAACGCTCTGCAGGCCCGCGATGGCGCTCAGCGGCAATATCACGCGCTTGGCGCCGGCGTTTTTGGCCACGCGCATAATGTCCTCGAGCCCGCGGATCTCGTCCATAGAGCCCGACATGCGCAAGATTCCCGGAACCGCCAGCGCGGACATCACCGGGCGGTTGCACGCCGCGGAGCACAGGCCCACAAACTCGGCAAGAGAGACTTCTTCGGACAGGCCCTTGCTCTGCAGGTCGTTATAGAACAGCAGATAGTCCTTGGAGCCAATGTGCATGCCCGGCGCCACACGGTTCGCCAGGTTCACAAAGTTGTCGAACGCGGCCTCCAGCGTATCGCGCACCGGCTTGTTAAAGGCAACGCCCTCGTGCTTAAACTTGCACTCGCCGGCGACAGCCTTGTTCTCCAGCTTGTACACGGCAACCTCGCCGCCCTGCGACCGACCCACGCCAAACACGTGACCGGACAGCAGCGGGCCATCGGGAATCAACGTATCCTCGGACTGCTCGGGCACGCGCACCACGTGCACGTCCTGCGGATTGTCGGCATCCATATAGCCCAGGTTGACGTCGATAAACTCGACGCCCGCCATAATCTTGAGCTGCTCCTTTACGCGGCGACGGCCCTCGATGGCGTAGTCCAGCAGCCAGCGCACGTCGTCCTTGTCCATGGCCTCGTCAGGGAACAGCAGCTTGGCCAGGCCGCTAAAGGACTTGCGCACGGCGATCTCGTCACGCTTGTTAAAGTCGCTGTTAAAGCGGAAGTAGCGGTCGATATGATGCGTAAAGTCCTTGCGGCGCATCTCCTTGCAAAACTCCGATAGGCAGTCGGTGATTAAGCCGTAATGCCCGGTCAGCAGGCTCGAGCGCATCTTGGGAATCTCCCAGCCCGGCAGGTAATAGTGGATACGGTCGAAGAAGGCCGAATCGTTGTTAAACTCCGGCGGGAACGGATCAAACAGGTGCGTGGTCTTAAGGACGCTTTGCACGGTGTCGTTGATGTTGCCCTCAAAGACCATGGAGGCATCGGCGTTAATCTGGTCGCGGCCGCGCGCGTAGCTGCCACTCGCCATATAGTCCTTCATGATCTGCACGGCGTTGGTGTCCTTAAAGCGCATGCCGGCGACCTCGTCGAACGTCACGCAATCCCAATGGCCCACCAGGCCCACGCGATCGGCGCGCATGGAGTTCATACGGCCGAACAGGTTGGCCGTGGTGGTCTGCCCGCCCGAAAGCAAAATGGCGTAGGGCGAAACCTCTTTGTAGATATGGCTCTTGCCGGTGCCGCGGGGACCAAGCTCGCACAGATTGTAGTTGCGTTCGATCAGCGGCACCATGCGCTCGATAAAGTGCAGGCGCTCCTTCTCCGAAAGCTCGCTGGGCTCATAGCCGGCAGAGCGCAGCAGCATGTTGAGCCACTCGTCGCGCGAGAAATACTGACGCTCCTCGATCATGGCGTCCAGGTCCAGGTTGGGCATCTGGATGGGCGTGAGCGACGCCACGCTAAACGGAGAGTCCTCGGGCCCGCGCTTTTTGCGCTTGGCCTTGGAGCGGCGTGGCGCATCGTCGCCAAAGACTTCCATGCCAAACTCGTCTTCCTCTTCCATGGGACGACGATACTCGATGCTCATAATGCACCAAATACCACCCTGGAGAATCTTGGAATAGTCGCGCACGTACTCGGCCGGCATCACAAACGGCTCGATGGTCAGGTTGGCAAACGACGCCACGTAGATATCTTTGTACTCGTCGAGCTTGGCCGTCACTTTATCGATGATGGTAAAGCGACCCAGCTCGCGAATCTTAGACTTAATGCGCTCAGACTCGTCGGGACGCACGTAGTTATCGGTGAGGATTTTGCGGATGCGCCCCAGGCCCTCCGCCACGGCGTCCTCGTCGTCGGTTGAGCAGTACATGCCCAGCAGGTACTCCAGCACAAAGGTGGGCACATTGGCGCCGCGCTTCATAAGGGCCGTCAGGTCCTTGCGCACGATCTTGCCGCCAAAGTGCTCGAGCAGCTTGCCGTCCAGTACATCCATGTCGTAGCCGTCGTCCTCGGGAGCCTCGGCCGCGGCCTGGGCATAGCCATCGGTCGAGGATTCATCCTCGTCGGGCACCGCCGCCTCAACGGGCACATCCACATCAATCGAGGGAACTTCCCACAGACCGTCGTCATGGCTATCAAACATAGGACACACTCCTAAAAACCAAAGTCAGCAACAGGGGCAAACGAAACAGCGATGGTATACGTCTCGCGCCAAACGATCTTGCCCGACTGGGCATCGCGGCAAACCAGCAAATGGGACGAGCCGGACCCAAACGACACACCCGCCTTAAGCGTAAAGCGAGCCTCGACCACGCGGTCCTGCGGGTTGGGCGAGGTCATGTCCGCATGCACGCGGGCAACATCGCTCACCTCGTTGCCGGTCTCATCGGTAAACACCAGCTCGTACTCGCACGGCAGCACCTTGCCCGTAGCGGCCTCCTCCTGCAGCAACTTAATGCCAAACAGCGAGTTGGTAACGCGGCGGCTCTCGCTCAGCACGCGCAGCTTCGCAGTCTGCGTATCAACGAATTCCTTTGAGGAGGCACTCAAGCGACGATACCCGACCACCGGCACCACGAGCTCCTGCAGGCTCACGCCGCCATGTACGTAGCCCTTGGTGCCGCCGGGGCGCTTGTAGTGCACGATCCCGCGCGGGGCCAAACCAACGTAGCCGCCGCCCGGCACCACATGGTCCATGTTCATGGCCAAATACGGGCTACCGTCCGCACCGTTGGCGATATCGGCCAAGGCGTCGCCCTGTGCGAGCACCGCATGGCGCTTGCCAAACAGCACTGGGTCGTCGGGCAGGTCGTTCTTGCCCAGGAACAAACATTCCGGCAGCTCGTTGGCCGTGTACAAAAAGCCATGGTCGGACGTGATCGTCACGCGGGCGCCCGGTGCGTCGGTGCACACGCGCTTGGCGATCGAGACCAGCTCATCCACGCTCTCGGCGCACGCATCGAACACATCGCTTTCGGTGGCGAGTTTCTCCCCCGTCGCGTCGATCTTGTTGTGATACAGGTACACGATCTCGCTGGACTTGAGCAGTTCCTTGCGGTCTGCGGCAGACATGTCCAGATACGCCGCGGCAGTCAGGGCGCGACCCGTAGGCGCGGCCTTCTGCAGCACCGCCTGGCGCTCGACCGTAGAACCCGTCGGCATATCATCGAGCAGCACGGCACCCGTTTCCATGTTGAGCGTCATGGCCTGATGCGGCAACAGCGCCGGCATGCCCATCTCCGTAATAGAGGGAAACATCGCCTGCACGCTACCCATGCGCACCTCGCCGCCGCGCTCGCGCTCCAAAGCGGCAGCCACGTCCTGCGCCACCTCATAGCGCAGCGCATCGCTAATCAGGACCACCTTGGCCTTGGCGCTGCCAGCATACGTGGGCAGCGTCTCCCAATAGAACAGGTCCTGGCGAGCGACGCCCTCAACATAGCCGGCATCGCGCCACTGCGTCTGGGCGGCATTGGCCCAGCACGCGTTGCTCTCGGTCAGATACCAGTTAACGTAGTTGTTCTCGGCCCATTCGACCGCGCGGCGCTCGGGGTCTTCCAGCAGGTCGACTCCGCGCAACTTGCAGCACTCGTTTGCCTGACGCAGCGCGCGATAG
The DNA here is from genome assembly GCA_036426035.1 of Collinsella sp. Classification (GTDB taxonomy): domain Bacteria; phylum Actinomycetota; class Coriobacteriia; order Coriobacteriales; family Coriobacteriaceae; genus Collinsella. Next base: position 32,172 of record JAXJPE010000072.1, on the reverse strand, counting down.
GCTGCATCCATGCGCCACCAATCCGAGGTATAGGCCTCCCACACCTCGGCCGCCTGGACGATGTGGAATCCGCCCGCATGGTCGCGCTTAAAGGCTGCCATGTCGGCCAGCGCCAAAAGCACCTGGTAATAGCAGGAGACATCGTCGTACCAGCACAGGTCGCGACGGGCCGCGGCAACACGACGGGCCTCATCAACGCGATCGGCACCCTGTGCCAACGAGGTGAGCAGGTCGCTCAAAATGGCCTCGTCAACGCACGGGAACACATCCAGACGCAGCAGATCGTCGGTTGACAGAGCGCCAAACACATGGCGCAGGCCGCACGCGTCCTGGACCAGCTCGCAAATCTCGCGCAGGTCATCAGACGCCGCAGCGTCGCCCGCCCATTCGCGGACGACCGCGATGCAATACGGCGCATAGGCAGGCGCAATATGGTTGGAGAGCATTTGCAGCGCAGCCGCCGGCACCAGCGATGCCGCGGCCGTGAGCAGCACATGGGCGGCAAAATCCTGCAGCGAATCGCGCTCGAACAACGCACCCTCAAAGCCCGTGCGCTGACGCACAAAGGCAGCAAGGCTGTCGGCGGCCTCAAACTTTTGCGCCAGCTCCGCCAGCGTCTCCGGGCCATCATGCAGCAGCTTAGTCAGGCACGCGCGCACAATAAACGGCATGGTGGCAGCACTGGGGCCCGAGCCGCCAAACATGGCGGCCAGCAGGCCAAGCTCAACATCGGCCGCACACGTAGGCGCGGGCATGCACTTGGAAAACTTTGCAACGCGGCCCTTGGCGGCAAAGAACGACTTGTGCGCCTGCAGCGCCTTACGAATATCCCGTGCGTTCGAAGCCCCCAGCTGATCGGCCAGCAGCGACAGATAGTCCGCCGAGAACTGATCGGCATACAACTCAACGTCCGCCAGCCAATCGCCCTCGAGGCTTCCACGTCCCTGCTGGCGATACACCAGCATGTCGCTCGTGGTGTCCTCGCGGGCGATAAGGCGCTTGACCTCAAACATATGCCCGTCGCAAGCCTCCACAAAGCGCACCGGACGCGGCAAGCGCTGCTCTACCGCTTCGCCAAAGCCGCCCTCAGCAAGCTCGGCAAACGTGGCGGCAAACTCGCCTTCCGCGTCGTGCCACACCACCACGCGGCGCTCACGGCAATCGGGCAACGGCTGTTCAAAGCGCGCCGCCAGCTCTTCAATTACATCGAACTTTGCCATCTAACAATCCCACTGTCATACCGGTCAAAACAATTCGCGTAACGCGTAATCACGTGTGCATTATTTTATCTTTGCCAGTACATCCTGGAACTTGGCATAGTTGACCTTAACACCGTCGTCCAGGTCGATCTTGATCATCTGATCGGCCAGGTGATGCAGCTTTTCCTCGTAGGCAACGGTCTCGGTCAGCTGATCCTTGAGCTTTTTGATGCGCTTAGTCAGCGCGACCTTCTCACCGCGCTCCGCCGTGGCCAGCGCGTCCTCGGCGTCGGCGATCTGCGAGCGATAGCGCTCCTGCTGCTCGTGCACGTAGTCGGTACGAATGCGCGCCAGCAAGTCGGGCGTGTAGCGATGCATGTACACCAGGGCCATAAAGCCGTTCTTTTTGCCCGAGTCGAACAGCCAGTAGATGGGACGTTTCTTATAGGTCTGGCAGTGGTCCTTAAAGAAGTCCTTCAAAAAGTAGGTGCGAATCACCTCGCGCGAGGTACCCTTGCCGCCGAGCGCCTCGGCAATAAAGGCAAGGTTCTGCTCGAGCGTCTCCTCGCCGTACACGGTGCGCACAAAGTCGATAAAGTAGCGCACGATGTCGTCGTCAAAGTACTCGTCATCGGTAATGGGCAGCACGTTGTCGCCATCGGGCATAAATGTCACGTGATCGGGATCGGGCATCTTGGCCAGATAGTCGTCGACCGTGGCGCCCTGATCGGCCAAGACCAGACCGTCCACGTCCAGCGAATACCGGCCAAACATGCAGCCCACGGCATAGCTCATGAGCGAAGCGATCTCGTCGCGCTTGGTGCGCACGTACTTGTTGCCCTTGTAGCTCTCGGGGATCTCATCGGCGGTATCGAAGATGCGCGCCACCGATACGTACTTGTCCTCGACCTCGATGGGCACCTCGCCCTCCATGTTGTAGATCTTGGCAAAGATTCGGTTGAGCTCCTCCTCGTTAGCGCGGAGCTGCTCAAAGCGAGCATTGACCTCGGCCTTGCGAGCCTCGTATTTATCGGCGAGCAACGTTGCCATATCTCTATCCCATCCAATCAGGACCGATTAAAAGCCCAATAAAACTAGCTAAGTCAACATAGACAAGTCTACCCGACAGCAAAGCAAATAGCGCCCCGTGCAGAGCATTCGCAGGCACCATTTTGAAGGTACGCCCACTACAGGCCGACCCCGCTTCGAAGCCAGTATGTATTAACTTACTCCACCAGCCCCACCATTTGTTGAGCAACAAGTGCGAGCGGTAACCATAACGCCACGACCGCAGCAGCCGGTTCGAGCCAAACAAACGTCTCGCGTAGACCCAGCGCGCAGCTTCTGCTATAAAGATATCGGTACCCTCGAATAAAGGGACCTCCAAGAGCCGGGGGCTTCCCCCGGCATTTTTTATGCGTAAAGTCGCCGCGACTCCTACTTCGCTTCCTTCGGGGCGCTTTCGAGTGCGTCGGCAATCGCCTCTATGCCCTCTCCCTGGCCCAGAATGAAGCACTTCCAGTCGATGTCCTGAGTATGGGCAAACTCATCGGCACGCGAGGCGCTAAAGAGCATCACGCGGCTCTTCTTCCACAACAGGGCGGGATGCAACTTAAAGTCGGTGCTCTCAATACAGACTACCGCGTCTTTGCGAGGCATCTCGAGCTTGCTGCTCTTGACCAACTCTTTCAGCTTTTGGATGTCGGTGATCTCCTGACCCACAGAACAGCTGTTAAGCAGGTCCTTCCACACGCGGAAGTACGGCTTGCCCTCATAGGAAGCCCCTTCAGCCACGACGGATGTCGATAGGCCGGTAGGCCGCTTAGCAACCGCATGCCTAACCTTGGGAGCCGCCTTGGCAGACTCGTCCGTCGGCTTCTCATCGATGCCCAGAACCTGAGCAACGTAGTCGTCATTGCCCAGGAAATACTCCTCGACCACGTCCCATCGCTCGGAATCGCTCATCGTGGAGCAGAAGAAGCCCCTAATAACCTTGGACGAATACTCATGGCGATCGTTAAGCTCGCGCAGTACGCCGTTGGAATATCTGCTGTCCGAAGCCAACGCTTTGACTTTCGAAGCGTCGTTAAGACGAATGAAGATTTCCGGATTGTCGCCGCCTTTTACCGTGTACGTGGCAAGCTTGAGAATCTCTAGGATCTCGGCCAGCGCATAGCGAGCGTCGAGAGCCTTGTTGTCCAGATAGCGCCTGCAATGTTTGCTGCCCTCGGAAGGCTGCAACCTTCCCAGTGTCTGGGTCAGATTACTCATGGCCGCCTGAAGCTCGCGCCCGATAACGCCATAGCGAACATCCTGCACGCGGCTATAGGTATTCCTCGCAGACTTATTGAATCGTTTGATGCATTTAAAGGATCGGTCGGATCCAAAGTGTCCGCCACCATCGACGGGGCGAACAAACGCATTCAGCAGCGCAGACGGCTTCTTAGCCTCCAAAGACGTCCCCTCAAGCTGATGGGTGAGCTCTTTCGTAAACTCCTTCTCCGAAAAATCGCCCTCGCGCGCAAGGCTCATAAACGTCTTGCGCAGCGCCTCGGCAAATGCAGATAGCGTCGACGTCGCCCCATCAAACGTCATGGAGTAATTAATGTCGAGCGCAAGGCGGTTCGAAAGCGCAGGCTCCCCCGTCGGCGAACAAATCTTGCCCGTGAACAGTTGGCGCTTAAAATCGGCAAAGGTCAGCTCGCTAAACTCGTTGGCCCACATGTCGCCAACGTTGAGCTCATAGATTGCACCCATGTCCGAGATCTTGACGGCATGCTGCCCCGCGCGATTCTCGTAGCGCGTATGGGCCTCGCTGATCTTTCGCAAATACTTGCCGTAGGACGTGGTAAAACTACGCTCGGCAGCCTGTTCAATGCAAACAAACTGCTTGGTATACGACACCTTGGGGCGCACGACGATAACCGGGAAGTTGAACTTATCCTCAAGGTCGCGCGAGATCATCATCAGGGCCGATTTAACGCGATTGGTCTTGCGGTCCTCATCCTTCTCGTTCGTAAACAGGTAGGAGAACGTATTGGGCGATACCAGGAAGTTCTGACTGCGGTCTTTTTGCGGCGCAGAAGCATAGACCTCGTACAGCTTGGCCATGATCTCCTTAAGCTGCCACTGGCTAAACCTAGAGAGCGCATACAGCGTCTCGGAATAGCGAACGTCCTGCATAAAGAAGTCGATGCAGGCCTTGGCCCCCAAGCCGCGCTTGCGACCGCCACGACCAATTTCCTGAATATAGTCGGACAGATTGCCCGTCGGCGCATAGTGGTACACGGCATCGATGTCATCGATATCGATGCCCATGCCAAACGCCTTGGTGCTCACAAGCACCCTGCAGCTGCCCGACGCAAACGCGTCTTGTACGATCTTCTTGTACGCGGCATCTTTGCCGCCGTGATAGCCCAAGACCTTAGAATTAGAAACGCTGCGTTGATCGATGATCGCATTGACATGACTCTGATAGGGGCAATAGACAATGGCATGGCGGTTGTCGCGCACGGCCTTATCAATCCACTGCTCGGCGAGGTCGGTTTTTACCTCCTCGATGGGACCGGGCAGCTCGCTTTTGCTTCTCCAGACAATGTCGAAGGAGATGTCGTTACGACGAGGATTGCCCAGGAACGTCTTGCAGTTGCCAAGCTCCAGGTCGGCAACCGTATGCGAAACGACATCATCGCGCCCGCCGTAGACAGCCGTGGCGGTAAGGCAGAAGATCGGAAAGCTCATTCCGTTTTTGCGGAGTTTAGACAGATACGGTCCCAGATACCAGTAGTCCGGGCGGAAGTCTTTACCCCAAGAGGTGACGGTGTGGACCTCGTCAATAACGACAAGACCGAGCTCGCGGCCGTTGAGAATTGCCTGGATCGAGGACTCCAGCAAGAGCTCTGGTGACAGGTAGATGATGGAGGCATCGCCGCTTTTAACACGGTCGAGGGACTCAAGCCGCTCACCATAGGGAATGTCCGAATTGATCGCAACGACATTCTTAACGCCACGTTTCCGCAGGTTGGCAACCTGGTCGATCATCAGGGCCTTCAGCGGCTCAATAACCAGCGTGACCAGCTGATATTTCCGAGCAAGATACAGCGCCGGAATCTGGAACAGAATGGACTTGCCCGCACCCGTGGGCGCCGTTACAAACACATTCCTGTAATCGACGGAGCCCGCATGGGCAGCCTCGGCCTGCTTTACGACAAACTCGGAGATAGCGCCCTGAGACACCGTTTCCATCTCGTTGTCAAAGTCGGGATTCTTGTAAAAACGAAGCTTCCTAAACGAGGCGTCCTTGCTCCAATAATGCTGAAGCACCGAAAGCAGACGTCCAGACTCCTCGACCTTTTCCTCTTGGTCTTGCTGCGCCACAAAGGAAACGGATAGACCCAGCGCATGGGTAACAGAAGCAACCGCCTCCAGAGCGGATCGATAACTCTCAAGTTCCCGAGCGTTCACCAAAACAGAAGCAGGGCCAGCCGTGCCATCTAGTAAGCCCAGACGGTATTCCAAAAACGCAGCCGACGAAACAGGGACGACGCCCTCAGAAATTGACGAAGCATCAACCAACGCTAAAGAAGCACGGTCAAACAGATCGATGACTTCCCACTCAGAAAATTCATCCGGAATAATCGGCGTTACAAGGTGCGCATTTCCAACCTTTACCGACTTGGCATAGTACTTAGAAAGCCCCGTCGTATCGGGTGTCATATCGTCAAAAGATGACTCAAAGTCATTGAGCAGCTCCGGATCAACGGGAGAAGGAACGCCCTCGCCATCAAGGAACAGGTTGTTCTGCACAACAACGATCTTGCCATCGAACAGTTCCTTAATCGTCCCGCGCAACTCAAGAAGCTGCTCAAACAGCATCAAGACGGGACCATCTGCCGAAAGAATCTGAGCGACAGCCAGCTTCTTTCGACGAGCAAAGTCAGAAGGAGAAAAGAACGATGCAGAATCGCTGGCCACAACCCCGGGAATCGAGCACTCATTACACGCAACGAATTCTGCGAGATGGGACGACAGACCACAAAAAGCAAATATCGTCGGTTGCGAACAATCCCTCAAGAGCTCGTCGATTTTACTATCGAGCGCCAAACTATTGCCATCGCAGTACTCGGTCATACTCTCCTCCTCCAACCAAACACCGCTATCAACTTAGCCCACCAGCCTCGCCATTTGTTGAGCAACAAGTGCGAGCGGTAGATATTGGACTACGACCGTTGGAAGTGAATAGATACCCGGGCTGGCGATGCAATAATTTCCGATTGTCGCGGAATAAAATAGAGGGCGTCCCCTAAAGAGAAGTCCTCTTGCAAGACGATCGAGCAGGTTTTCATTCATTTTTAGCCCCGCACCATCAGCTCCGGAAACCGTAGTGTCATCAACATGGACGAATACACCGTACTCGGTGCGCTTGACGCGCTTTTGACGGACCTAAAATCAATTCGCGCTAAGATTTCCACCTTTTGCGCAACTCTTCCGCGATTTGCCGATACGCCCCCTCGTAGTCGGAATCTTCAATTACAGAAACTGTGACGCCCAATGAGGCAAGGGCGTTCAAGCGGCATGTTTCTTGAAGACCGGATGATCGACCCTTAATTTGGGCCTTAAAATATGTAATCTCATTTGCATAGGCATCCAGAGATTTGCAAGGTGCAAATAGCGCTGCGCGCAAGGCCAAAAGCCACCAAATGTCGCTTTCACAATAGTCAAGCCCAAAACCAACTATCGCCACGTCATTGGTAAGAAACAATTCAGGCCAGATGTTCAGTGGTTCCTTTTGACCAGTAACCAAATCAACAAGCAAGGCATTGCCCGCATCCTCATTGGGATAGAACTCTTTCCTAATTTTCCCAATAAGCGCCGCATAGTGCTCATGACCCAAACAAAGAGTGTTTTTCCATTTATCTATGCCATGAGCGTGATAGAAATCACGATTACCGGACCTATATATGGGACCAAGAATGTTTCTCGAGTAGCCCGGATTAGACACAATGGCTTCAAGTTTATATTGGTTGTCAAAAATCCTGTCATAGTTCGTTGTAACCATATGGTCAAAAGGAAGATCACAAAAACAGCGATGCACCGAGTCGGAAGAGCACTGCTCATTGGAGACCTCCTCTACAATCATATTGCGAAGATCCTTATAGGGATCGACATGGCGTTTTCCCACAAGACAGCCACGTCGTGCAGCAAGTTGCTCAAATTCAATCGGAAAAGGAACGTTAGACCCTTCCGGCTCTTGGGAACCAAGTTTCCTCATGAGTTCAGACCAGCTAACGCCGCCCTTCAAAGTACGGTTAAGACCGTTTCCTAGAAATAAAGTTTTCCGCTTCATGTTATAACCCAATTCCGAGATAGAAAACATCAGCCAAATAATAGCTAGTGCTATCTACGGCCCTCTCCCAGCTCACTTTTCCTCGCTTCATATACAGCGCCGGTTGATTAAGAAGGGGCAATCGGCGCGCAAGTCTTAACGCAATGTTGCGCCCTTTTCATAGAAGTAAGAGCTCTCAATCCATTCACGTTCCTTGAATTGGTACCTGTAGTTTACGGTCCAAAGCGTGCCGTCAAGATCACTCAATCGGATAGATACAAACTTTGGAATCTTTGATACGTCACGACCAGATTGACCCAGCCTATTTTTATGACTGTCATTAAAAGCCTCGAATTGCCTTTTATCAATTTGAATAGTTTTTTCCTCAAATCCGTCAAGTGCAGAATATTGGCTAATCCCGCAAATATCTAAAATGCTGTACTTATAACCGTTCTTGTTGTTCAGCCGAACTAAAAAGGCATCCTCCCCATCTCTACTCATTTGAATCGAAATCCTTGGACACAGCGAATTTAGACGTTCCAGACTCTCGGTCTCTTTTTGCTTTAAAAACAGCAATGCGCCACCAATAATGCCAAGTGATACTCCCCAGAACCCAAGAACGGATTCGGAGCTAACTGCGGGATGACACAGTGGTATTGAATAGATAACCTGAACAAATAGGGGGCATACGAGCATGCAGGCAACGATAACAAGTAAGTAATTAGTGACAATCCAGCGCTTTAACTCAAAGAATCTCCGACTGAGGGCGCCATTCGTCTCAAGTCGTGGAGCGATCTTCACAGCACCTGCAAGAATACAAATAGCGAGAGCAAGAGGAAAAAGCCAGTCGAGGTACTTCACGCGGACTCAACCCAATCTACACCAACGGATGACGTTTGAAGTTCCATGAAGTTTCAGATGAATCCCAGTCACCCTTCGAAATCGAAACACACATATCGGAGATTTCCGGGCATCTATCAATGTTATCGGGCATCAACGGAACGCTTCCGACTGGCCCCGCGCTGTAATTAAGAGTCGGGGCGAGGAGCTCGAGCGCCTTTAGAACCACACTCGAATTCATATATGCGAGAACAGACGAAATGTCCTTTTCCTCGGGAAACATCGATGAACCGGCAGTGTTCGATAAAGCGCCCTGATCAGACAACCTGAAACCAGGCCTGCCCGACGATAACGCACTCCATGTAATGGCCCTTTGAAAATAAAACTGTGGACTTCTTAAATTTGCCGAACTAGCCTTCAGCTCCATTCCATCGAAGCCCCAATTGATAATCCAGTCGTTATTTCCGTACCACTTTCTAAAATCCCCACCCTTATCATGCGGCGCCCATTTTGAACCAGATTGGAGAAAAGAACGAGCCGAATCATATCCAATACCGAGTTTACTGAAATCAACTTCATGCCAGTAGCGCAAAAAACGATCATTGTCGCCCGTATCTAACCCTTTTTTCACAGGGACTTTTTTGGCAAGAGGGCCGGCTTCAAATGCGTCGAACAACCCGTCGCTGGCCCAGTAGGCTATGGGGGTGCCGGGGATCTGCCTGAAGGTCTCGGCGTCGCGGCGGTAGAACCAGCCGCAGTCGGGGTTTTTGATCGCCTCGAGGGCCTTGGGAGCCTGGACGGAAGCACCAACGAAGTTCGAAAGGCGCACGTAGCCGCCCTTATAGCCCTTGATGAATGAGTTGTGGAACGTGTAGGTACAGATGGGCACAGTCGCGCCAGCGAAGCCCGAGTACTCGAGCTGGATGAGAGAAGTCAGCGTTCTGTTGTCGATAATCTCGTTGCGGAGCTTCTCGTAGCTTCCGATGAACATCCAGACGAAAGGAGACATGACACCGCACTCGCCGTGGTCTTTGGCGAGATCGAACATGCGGACGACAAAGCTGGAGAACAGGTCGCTCTTGACGTCGGGGTAGCCCTTCTTGACCCACCTGGACATGAAGGGGCCGAAGCTGGAGCTGCCCATGTAGGGCGGGTTGGCCACCACGCAGTCGTGGCGGCGGGAGAGCACCTCGCAGGTATCGAGGGCGCGCCGGAGCCTCTCCCTGGAGCTGCTGCCGAACAGGCCGCCGTCGCCGGCGAGCGCCACCGCCTCGCGGATCGCGGCAAGGTCGGCCTCGCCCGGGGCGAGCAGGGAGCCCGCCTCGTCCAGGTGCGCCAGGGCGTCGAGGAGGTCCTTCCTCTTCTCGAGCGCGCTGCCCCGCGGGACGTCGCCCTCCCCCAGCGCCACCGGGGCGAGCACGGCGATGTCGGCCTGCACGCCGCGGCCGAAGAAGCGGCGGTCCATGCCGCGGGCGCACATGGCCAGGGCGAGGCGGGCGATCTGGGCGGCGCGGGGGTCGATCTCCATGCCGTGCAGGTTCTTCGACAGGACGAGCCCGGGGATCTCGCGCTCGCGATAGCCGCGCTCCAGGTACATCTTTGACAGCAGCTCGAAGGCGTAGACCAGGATGTGGCCCGAGCCGCAGGCCGGGTCGCACAGAGAGATGTCCTCGGGGCCGCCGATCCTGATGAAGTCCTCGTGCCCGGAGTCGGGCTCGACGTAGTACTCCATCTCGCCGCGAAGCGGGCTTCCGGGGTTGTTGAGCATCCACAGGCGCCCCAGCGAGTTCTGCACCATGTAGCGCACGATCCAGTCGGGCGTGAACAGCTGGGTGGCCGGCCCTATGGTGTCGGGGGTCTCCTTGGCCTTGGAGGCGAAGAAGGCGTCCTTGACCTCGGAGTTGTAGTGCTGGTACATCCAGCCCAGGATCTGGACGTTCCGCCAGTCCTCCTCGGGGATGTCGCCCACCATGCGGCCGACGACGCCGTCGGGGTCCATGAGGTTGGCCGGCAGCAGCAGCGCCATGCAGGCGTCCACGGGCTGGAACACGCCGGGCAGGCACCCGGAGAGCTCGGCGCACTGGGCCAGGAACAGGTAGCGGAACAGCGGCCCGTCCTCGCCGGCCTGCTTGAGCTCGGCGACCCGCACCGGGTCCGCCCCCTCGATCTCCACGTCGAGCGCCTCGTCCGCGGCCTGGCTGCCCAGCTCCCAGGAGCCGTCCGCCGCCGGGCGGGTGAACATGCGCACGCGGGAGGGCAGGAAGTCGTGGACCTCCATGTAGCGCACGGCGGCGATGCGGTTGAACCAGGTGTAGGCGGCGCGGTCGCGCAGGTGCTCGAAGCCCTCCTCGGCGCCGGCGCGCAGCAGCGCGTCGCGCCACCCGGTCTCCTCCGGGGACAGGGCGCGCCCGCCCACCGCCGCGGCGCCGGCGGGCTCGGCGCCGCGGCCACGCCGTAGAGCCTCATGTGGGCCTCGACGCCGGCGACGAGCTCGTTGCGGGCCCAGATGCAGTAGTTCTTGATGGCGGTATCGTTCATGGCGGTCTCCCCTTCCCCGGCGGCTCTTGGTTAGCTCAGGCGGATGGCGTCGTTGTCCTGCAGCTCGGCAAGCAGACGCACACGGAGCTGGCCAAGGTAGGCATCGATGTCGCTTTCGCTCTCCAGCTTTTTGCGCTCGCCCAGGTCGGCCAGACGCAGCTTTTTAATCCTGGGCGCGGGCTCAGCCTTTGCAGCCGCCGGGGCGTCCTTGTCGTTGTCCTTGATCGTGGTAACGATCTCGCCGTTGGGCGCAACTTCCTTGTGGCGGCTCTCGCGCTGCTGGCGGACCTTTTCAACCTCGATGGCGGTATCGACCTTCTCGCACGCACGGTCGCAATACTCAATCAGCTGCTGCTTGAGCGCGGCAAGCTCGCTGGCCTTGGTGGCGGCGTGAGCGCGGCTCTCAAACGAGTTAGCCATGCGGCCGGCGTCCTCGATAGCACGCTCGGCCAGCTTGGCATAGCCGTCCTGGCTCTGGGCATATTCGTGTACCTGAGCCATCTGGGCAGCAATGTCGTCCAGCATCTCCTTGCGCTTGGCATCGACCATCTGCTTGTGGGCAGCCATGACGGGCTCCATCAGATCGTGGAGCTCGCGAACCTCGCGGTATGGATGCGGGTTCTTCAGAATCTGCTCAACGCGCTTGTTGGCCTCGACCGCCTGCGCGTCGGAGTCCATATAGAAGCCCTCGTCCTTCATAAGGCCCATAAACGCAACGGCCTTATCAAAGACGGGCTTTTGGCTCTCAAAGAAGAACACGACCTGGTCGTAGTCCTCTTTCCAGTCGTCCAGATCGTCCTGCGCCTTTACAAAGGCGTTGAACAGCGTCTGGGCGTCGTTCTGGTTGTCCAGCAGGCGCGTGGTCAGCTTAATGCCGTCCTCCAGCACCTTTAAGCCCGGATACGGATAGGCCGGGGCCAAGCCCGTAAAGTTGTTGTTCGTGAGCTCCACGCACTCGTTCTTAAAGCCAGAAAGCGTTTCGACCACCGTGGCAGTGAGCTCGTCCTCGTTGGTAATGTCGCGCTTGGCATCGAAGGTCTCGCGCAGCACCCTGTTGACCTTCTTAATGAGTTCGTCGCTCATCTTGACGCGCTCGCGCACCTGGGCCTTGTCGGCGTCCTTGCGCAGGAAGGCAACCATACGCGAATCGGCAGGGGCAACATTGGCGCCGGCAGCTGTAATGGTCGCGCGCTGCGAAACCACCAGTTGCGCCACCACGTTGGCAATGTCGATTTCGCGCCAACCATAGGGAGCACCCTGGAACTTACGCTGCAGGTCACCCATGGTCGTATTCAACGACAGGCGCGTCTGGGCATGCAAAAAGTCCGCGACCTCCTTCTCGGCGCGGGCATTCTGGGAGCTCTGGCCGTCGAGCGCCATCTGGTTGGCACCGCGCAGCGTGGCGCGAATGTCCTCGTCGGCCTTGGCGGGGTCGGCGATGTAGTCGGCCTTGGTAAAGATGGCATCCGTCAGCTTTGACAGGGCCTGGTCAAACACATCGGCGGGCTTGGTGGCGCGAATGTTAACCATGGAACCATTCACAGCCACACGGGCATGCAGCACGGCCTCCTCCAGCAGTTTGGCTGCCTCGCGCTCAACGAAAGTAGCCTCTTTCATCTTTGCCTGGATAATCTGCTGGGTCGAAGGCGCCAGGGCCTCGGTGTTGATGGTCTTGCGATACTTGCGGATCTTAGCCACATTCTGCAGGTCGTCAAAGTAGTCGATGTCGTCTGCCAGCACCACCAGCGCGATATTGGCCGACTTGACGGCGAGCTCGGCGTCGTCGGCACGCGAAAGGTCATCGGCCACCGTGACTACGTTGAGCTTCATGCCACCCTGGGCCACACCATAGGCAGAATCGTCTACATAGCGGTCGAAGGGAAAGTCGTTGGCGCCCACGCGCAGCTTGGTAGCCGTATAGATACCGCTAAAGAGCGACTTTTTAATGCCCTCGATAATCAGGGCAGCATCCACCGGCGTCTCGCTAATGGCGCGCGAGATATCCTGCTCCTCGTCGGTAAGGAAGTTGTACGCATCACCCTGACGTGCCACGTAGTTCTCGCGCACCAGGCGGTCGAGCGACTCCTTAACGCGGTCCTTAAGGGCGGCCTTGTCCACGTCCATGCCGTCGACCATAAGGATAGAGATGTTCTCGACGTTGGACTTGATGTAGTCGATATAGCGGATCAGGTACAGCAGTTTTAGGACCTTAACGTCCTCGGCCTTAAGACCATGGCCATCCTCGGCCGCACGTTCGGCACGCGTGACCACCTGGATCACGCCGTGCTCCAGATCCTTGGCAATGGTATCGAAGAAGCGCCAGAACGGCACCAGGGCGCCCACCTCTTGGTCTTGGATGGCCTGGGCCGATTCCTGGAAGGCCGAGAGCATAGAGCGCTCGCCCGTGGACATATGCTTGGCCTTGACGCCGTGCTTGCGCACCTCGGTCATAACGTCGGGAAGCACCTTAAACTGGTAGTTCACAAACGGGTAGCTGTCCGTAAAATCCTTGCGGCTGGCATAGCCAATCAGATCGCCGCGCGAACCGTCAAAGGAGAACACATTTTTGAGCACGGTGCTCTGGACCTCGTAGTCCTGCTGGAGCTTTGCCGAGGCGGCATCGTTCTTTTGCAGGACGCGGCGCTGGATAACTTCATCCACGCTGGAGCTGGAGAGCGAAAGGCGCGTGTTAAAGCGGCCCTGAATCTTGGAGAAGTCGTCGCCCACGATCATGGCGACCTCGTCGATGGCTTCCTGACTGGTCACCATGACCCACACGCGGCCACCGCAACGGCTGCCCAGCTCCTCGACGAGCGTCTGCAGCGACAGCATAAGGCTCGTGCTCATGTCGGCATCGGAGCCAATAAACTGGCCCACCTCGTCGGCCATAAACAGCAGGCGGAACTCGCCGCCGCACTCCTCGGCGCGCTTGTCGGCATACTGCTTGACCATCTTGGCAAAGGTGTCGGCAGCGATGGCGTCGTCCTCGGTGCCGTCGAACCAGTGGCGCGCGGCCTGTTCGCTCATGCCCAGGACCTCTTGCAGGGCCTCGACGATGTCATCCTCAAAGTAGCTATAGCTCTCGCGGTCCTCGAGCCAGTTGCCGCCGCCAATGCGCTCGTAGGCAGCGCGGAACTCCTGCGTCTTGCCCTTGCTGTCGATATGCTGCTCCAGGCGCGCGAGCTTAAGGTCCTCGCCAAAAAAGCCCAGGTGCTCAAAGAACACGCGCTCAAAGGCGCGCAGCAGGGCCGTGCGCGAGGTGTCGCCCTCTTTCCACTGGCCGCCCTTGCTGTCGATGTTAAACAGGATCGCCTCGGTGGGAACCTCGCAGCAACGACGAACCCTGGCGGCTACGATGGGGTCGGAAATCTTGCCCTTAAAGTAATCGACGGCGGGCTTGCCGGCAATCTCATCGTTTTGTAGCAGATACGAGAGCATCTTGAGGAAGTGCGATTTACCGGAGCCAAAGAAGCCGCTAATCCACACGCCCATGTTGTCGGTGGGAACGTCGAGCGCCTTATCGTACGCCTCGAAGAAGTGTGCAAAATGACCCTGCAGCTCGCGCGTCACCACGTACTCGTCGAGCTCCTGGCGCACCGATTCGTCGCTGGCGTCTTGCACCTTGACGACACCGTTGATGGAACGGTTGATGTCCTTGGAAAACAGGTCTTGGATGATCATCTGTCGCTCCTAAGAGATATCGAACGCGCGGTAGTAGTTGCTGACGTTCTCTTTGTTGAACAACTTGAGCTGGCGGCCATCAAAGCTGCCGGGATACATGACGACAACGGGCACGGTGCCAAAATCGGCAAGCATGTCGTTGAGCAGGTTATGCACGCGCAGTAGCGGAAAGACCTCGCCCACGCCCGTGAGCAGGATCACGTCGCCGGGCTGATGTGGCTGGGTATGCTCCAAGAGGTACTGGGCAAAGCTCTTGGAGCTGCAAGGCTTTTGCAACTCTTTGACCTGCGCTTCCGAACCGATCTTTGCCTCGCGCCGGGGTATCGCACGCAAAATGCGGCGCTGCTCGCAGATATCGAGCATCACGTCGTACAGGTTAAAGACCTGCAGATTGCACGGCAGCTTGCCAGCCTGAGCGTCCGCTTTGAGCTCGTCCACGTAGGCGCGGCACTCAAACTCCAGCGAAGGATCGTAGCAAAACGTGTAGAAGCCGATCTCGTTGCCGATGCCCTTGTTGGCCAAGAAATCCTGGTCTTGCAGGCGGTCGCGCAGCGCCTCGCGGCGATGGTCAAAGTCCTCATGGATGCGCTCGGCTCGGTTACGTGGGCGAATGTGCGGCTGGTTTATTGTCATGGGCTACATCACCTGCCCGGTGAGTGCGGCCAGGGCGTCCATGTCGCCGAGGTCGCGGATGACCTGTTCTACATCGGGGTCGAGCAGCAGGGGCTGGAGCGCGTCGGTGCGCTGCGATGTCTTAAAACCGGCACTGCGCAGAATCTGACGCAGGGTGCCCTTAATGCGCTCCAGCGTGGCATCCGACCATTTGACGGCCTCGGCATGCTCAACCTGAAAACGGGTGACAAACGCGTTAAGGTCAACATCGGTAAAGGTGTAGTCGAAGCTGGCCATGCGCTCGCCGATCTCCACCTGAATGAGCTCGCGAACCATGGTATAGCGACACATCATGGCAAATAGGTTTGCCTGGGCCGCCTGATCGGGCATGCCGTTGGCAATCAGGTCCATAATGCGCGCGACCGCTTGGTCGGCAGTATCTTTGTCGATACCTCGGGCAGTGCACTGCGCTTCGTCGAGCGCTATGGCATCAAAGCGGCGCAGGCACACGCGGGCGCGATCGGCCAGCATGCGCTCGGTGGGATACTGAAACAGGTTGTCGTGCTTAACGCGCGCGATGATCTCGTCGTCGCTCACGCCCTCCAGGCGCAACGCGGCGACAATACGCATCTCGGGCAGCAAAAACTGCTCGCGCGTGAGCACGCCTCCCAGCGATATTTTTTCGGCGTTATCCACAGGACACACTCCAAGGGTTCGGGCCTTTTTATTTGCATCGGGGCGATGCAAACATGCCTTCCAATCATACCGTTTAAGTACGGGGTCGTGAGGTCTAGAGAGGATAAACGAGGGACACGCCCCCACAGACGGCAACAAATGAGAGGTGGGGTGCTTTGGCTGCACGGCAAACGGATCGAAGTCAAATTTATTGCGCAACAAAGCCTCTGAAGCCTTGGGGTAAATATGGAGCCAAAGGCAACTGGCGCAGCGCCGCGCTGCCCCTATGCAGGAACGCGAAGATCGCATCCAGCGTGCCGTCACGCGTGGCTACGATGACCTGGTGAACGGCCGCATTCGACCCTGGAAACAAGCGAAGGCCGAGGCAGATCGGATGCGAGCCATCAGGTAAGGTCACCTCTCCCCCATGTAACCATCCTGTAAATCATAGCAGCGCACTCGAGTTTTACCGTGATGCGGTCGCGCCTGGCGCTCCACTGTGCTAAAGTATCCCGAACGTTCAAACGACTACGAGGGGGAACTAGAAGATGGCACGTGTGCACAACTTCTCAGCTGGCCCGGCCGCGCTGCCTACAAGCGTGCTCGCCGAGATCGCCGACGAGATGATGGACTACCGCGGTTGCGGCATGTCCGTGCTCGAGATGAGCCATCGATCTAGCATGTACCAGCAGATCATCGACGACGCCGAGGCAACCCTGCGCCGCCTGATGAGCATCCCCGACAACTACCGTGTCCTGTTTTTGCAGGGCGGCGCCACGCTGCAGTTTGCGGGCATCCCCATGAACCTCATGCGCCGCGGCCGCGCCGGCTACGTCGTGACCGGCAACTTTGCCAACAAGGCGTACAAGGAGGCCGCCAAGTACGGCGAGACCGTGCTGCTCGCGAGCTCCGAAGACACCAATTTCGACCACATTCCCAACATGGCCGACATCAACACGCGCATTGCCGCCGAGGCCGCGGGCGATGGGCTCGACTACGTCTACATCTGCCAGAACAACACCATCTTTGGCACCATGTACCACGGGCTGCCCGATTGCGGCGATGTGCCGCTGGTCGCCGATGTCTCGAGCTGCTTTCTGTCGCAGCCGCTCGACGTCGAGCGATACGGGCTCATTTACGCCGGCGCGCAGAAAAACGCCGGCGCCGCGGGCGTGACCGTGGTCATCGTGCGCGACGATCTCATCGCAGATGGCCCCGCCTTTGCGCAGACGCCGCAGTACATGGACCTTAAGACCCAGGCCGCCAAGGGCTCCATGCTCAACACGCCTAACACCTTTGGCATCTACGTGTGCGGCAAGGTGTTCCATTGGGTCGAGGAGACCGGCGGACTTGCCGCCATGGCTGAGCGCAACTGGGCCAAGGCCAACCTGCTCTATGAGCTGCTCGAGCACAGCGAGCTGTTCCATAGCACTACGCAGGCCGACAGCCGCTCCATCGCCAACGTCACCTTCCGCACCGGCGACGCCGAACTCGACGCGGCCTTTGTCGCAGGCGCGGCCGAACACCAGATTCAAAACGTCAGGGGCCATCGCCTGGTGGGCGGCATGCGCGCCAGCGTCTACAACGCCGTAACCATGGAAGACGTGCAGGCCCTGGCCTCGTACATGAAGGACTTCGAAGCACAGCATAGTTTGAGTCCGCGATCTAACTAGCCCGCAACGCGCGGGCCGACCAGCCACCTCAGACCACCCTGTTTAGATCAAAACCTGCTAAGGAGTTTTTCCATGCGTAAGATTAAGACCATCGACGACATCACTAAAGACGGCAAAGTCGAGTTTGGCGAGGGCTACGAGTTTGTGGACACCGCCGAGGAGGCCGACGCCATCCTGATGCGCTCGACCGACCTGCACGGCTACGAGCTGCCCGAGGGCATCCGCGCCATCGCCCGCTGCGGCGCCGGCGTCAACAACATCCCCATCGAGGAGTACGCCAAGAAGGGCGTCGTCGTCTTTAACTCCCCCGGCGCCAACAGCAACGCCGTCAAGGAGCTCGTCCTGGGCATGCTGGTGCTTTCGAGCCGAGGCGTGGTGCAGTCGATGAATTGGGTGCGCGACAACGCCGACGACCCCGAGATTCAGGTCGACGCCGAAAAGGCCAAGAAGGCCTTTGTGGGCCGCGAGCTCAAGGGCAAGCGCATCGGCGTTATCGGTCTGGGCAACGTGGGCTCCAAGGTCGCCAACGCCTGCGTCGACCTGGGCATGGACGTCTACGGCTACGATCCGTTCATTTCCGTCGAGCACGCATGGGTGCTGAGCCGCGAGGTGCAGCGCGTCGGCACGCTCGAGGACCTCTGCCGCGGCTGCGACTACCTCACCGTGCACGTGCCCAGCAAGGCCGACACCATCGGCATGATCAGCACCGAGCAGATTAACCTGCTGGCGCCCGACGCCGTGCTCATCAACTACGCGCGCGAAACCATCATTGACGAGGACGCCGTCGACGCTGCCCTGCGTGAGGGCAAGCTGAGCTGGTTTAGCTGCGACTTTGCCACGCCCAAGACCGTCAAGATGCCCAACACGTTTATCACCACGCACTCGGGCGCCGGCACTGGCGAGGCCGAGGCCAACTGCGCCGACATGGCCATCAGCGAGCTCAAGGATTACCTGGAGAACGGCAACATCGCGCACAGCGTCAACTACCCCGCCTGCAGCATGGGCAAGGCGCGCGCCGCAAGCCGCATTGCCTGCCTGCACGCCAACGTGCCCAACATGATCGGCCAAATCACGGCCATCCTGGCCAAGGACAATGCCAACGTGCGGCGTATGACCAACGAGTCCGCTGGCGAGAACGCCTACACCATGTTCGACACCGACGAGCACCTGGACAGCAGCACCATCGAGGCGCTCAAGCAAATTCCGTCGATGTATCGCGTGCGCGTGATCAAATAGCGCCGGCGCCAAGCCTGCCAGGCAGACCATGAAGCCCATTCGGCCCCCGTTTTCACGAAACGGGGGCCGATTTCGTTGCTCCGGCTGGTTTTGAAAATGCTACCCATAATAAGTTTTTTCGGATAATCGACAGTGAGGCCCTAGTCGCTAAGCACAACTGCTTTTACAAACAGCTTTATCAGGGGTTTTAGTAGGTAAAAATCGATCTCTATATGCCAAACTAAAGTTGACTGTCCATTTTCCGAAATAACTTGCTCTAGGTAGCACTTTTCAAGCCAATTCCAAGGAGCAATTGAAGGCTATTCGCAACTAAAACCCTAGCTTCCGCGACCGTTTTCCACCCGCGCGGCTACATTCCCGCCCAATCGATAAAAATCTCCTCACGAAGTCGCCGTTCGAGCTCTTGCTGCCGCGGCGTCTTGTCTTTCAGTGGCACATCGAGATAGGACATGATGAGTTCCGTCACCACGCGGAAGGCATCGGAGTCGACCAGCTGACCATAGGTCATCAGAACGACGGGATATCCCATCGTCTGCAGGGCCGTCGTTCGATCGGAGTCCGAGATCTTGGATTCTATGGATCCGTGAATGGCTTTACCCTGGCATTCAACCAGACACTCTCGGCTGCCATCCTTATTTGACAGCAAGATATCGGCGTAGCGCCTATCAAGCCCCGAAATCAGGCGGGCGCTGCGCGTCATGCGAATCTCGACGTTATTGGTAAGGCGCAGCCCTTCGCCGCCGCGCAGCCTCGAAAGGCCAAACAGCATCGAAGCTTGGACCTCAAGCGGCGATGCCACAACCCCCGTAATGCATTTCGCGGCACGTGTGAATGATTTAGCACCGCGGAGTCCCTGGATCTTATTGGCGAACTCCGTAAGGTCAGAGAGCTCGATCAAGGGAGGTCGTTTCCACAAGTCCGTTGGATTCCCCGAGGCATCCTTTACGTTTTCCCAGCCCGACCGTGCGTCACCCCACCGGCTCCCATATGCCTGCTCAAGCGCCAACTTTACTTGAGGTGCAATCTTGCACACGGCAAAGGTGCCGCACATCTCAAACATGCACATGATCAGACGCTCGTTTGAAACCGAGGAAGCCAGGGTCAGCAGGGTAAAGAGCGGGGACGCGACATCAAGGCCAAACTCCGTCTGCTGCACGGAGCCAAACGGCCTCTCCCCGTTCCAAACATGTCTGACAATGCGACCGCCCTTACGTCCGCAGCCGCCCTGCGCCAACACATGTAACGGAGTGCGCAGGAAATGCTTGACGAGTGGATGTTCACAAAGGCGCTCCCTGCGCGGATCGTCCGCAGAATCGGGCAGGTCCGGCATTATCGCCAAGACCTGTGGGGGTATCCGGTGATACCGAAAGGCAGATATGTCGCACAGCATGTCGTCCATGGAGAGTACGTACCCACTGCGTCGTTTGTAAACCCGCCCGGACGGCAAACGCGATGGCTCGGCCTGCGAACGGTAAATGCTGCTACGTGCACGTCGCGAATCTGCAGGTGACTTACAATCGGTTTGCAAAGCAAACTGATTCTGAGGTTTCATATGGTTGATGATGACGAGGGCGGCTATCGCCCCTTTGTCGTGCCCGACCACGCCAAGGTCTGGGTCGACATGCGCCTGACGCCGCCGACCGATACGGCCGCCGCGATCAACATGGTCGAGCAGGCCACTGCCACCGCCGAGGCCGCGGTTCCCGGTTGCCATGGCAGTTTCGCCGTGACGGGCGATCGCCCCGCCATCGAGCGCGACCCGAACTCTCCCCTTCTAGCTGCGCTCAAGCGCGCCGCCGATGACGTGACGGACGCGGACACGACCGTCGGCTTCTTTACCGGCTGCACCGATACCGCCGTCATTGCCGGCAAGACGGGTAACCGCAATTGCATGAGCTACGGCCCCGGCTCGTTGGTGCTCGCGCATAAGCCCAACGAGCCGGGGCCCATGCCGATATCGTTCGCTGCCAGAACGTGCTCATCGCGCTTGTTGACAACACGCTCTGGAACGCAAGCGTCCAAGTTGGGGCATAATAAGCCGCGAACAAACCGACTCGCGCGTTAGGATCGCCCATGAAAGCACTTCCGTTTCCCTGCATCCGCCCAGCTCAGGATCGCGTGCTCGAAGCGCTGCCGCAGATGGGCGGTATCCTGAGCAGCAACGACGCCCTGCGCGACGCCATCGCCGACGGGCTTATACTCAAAGATCCGGGCGCGGCGTATTACGTGTACGAGTGCTCGGGCGAACCGGGTCGTGTGACGGGTGTCGTGGCGATTTGCCCGGTCGGCGTACTGGCGGGCGACGGCGCGACCCCCGCAGGTGCGACCGCAGCCGCCCGCGCAATCGCCGAGCTTAAGGTCCAGCCGCGCCCTGTGTCGCTTACCTACGAGGCGTCGCCCGTCATGGATATCATCCTGGGCGCCGCCAAAGAGGGTGCGTCGCTCTATGCCGTCACCGACCCCGCCGGCATTACGCACCGCGTGTGGGAGGTCAAGCGCGAGGACGCCGTTGCCGCCATCCGAGCCATGCTCGACCAGGCACCAGAGCCAGCGCCGGCTGACGACCCCACCTATGCCGCCGCGCTGACAGGGGCGGCGCAGCTCCTGGCGGACGAGGCCCGCACAGCCGGCACCTACACGGGCAAAGAGCCGTTCAACTTTACCGTTGCTGCGTTATTCCCCGCCGCACAGGTCGCCGGCGGCGCGCCGCAGGTTCCGACGGGTCTGCTCACCCACCAGATCGCACGGTTCTAACAGGGTCTAAACGCCCAGCACAAAGACTCGGCAGCTCAACAAACAAGGGGCGGGGATACATGCGCATGCATCCCCGCCCCTTTCACATTGAGCAATGATGTCGGCAATCCACGTCGCCACGCCCAGGCTACCCGCGCTGCGGACCCGCTGCCGCCACCAGCGGCTCAAGACCCAGCTCGCGCGCATAATCTTCCTGCGTAAAGACTTCGACCAAGTCAAACGTATCGATCGCATCGTCAAACACGAAATGCAGCACCGAGCAGTTGCCCGGCACACGGTCGCGCTCGTCTGCCGCCGCGCCCTTCACGTAATCCATAAACTCCTTGATAGCCGAGCCATGGCTTACCGCGAGCACGCACGAATGATCCGGGCGTCGCATAAGATCGGTCAACGTCGCCACCATGCGCTCGCGCACCTGCATCTGCCCCTCGCCGCCGAACTGGCGGTAAAAGTCACGCCACGGACGTTCGGGCATCAGCATCACGCGCTCGGCCTCGAAGTCGCCAAAGAACCACTCGCGCAGGCCATCAAGGCGCTCGTAGGCAAGACCCGGCCACAGGCTGGCGATAGTCTGCTCGGTGCGGTGCAGCGTCGAGGTATAGGCATGATCGGGCTCAATGCCGCGCGCACGCAAGAACATGCCGGCGCGCGCCGCCTGGTCGCATCCCAGCTGCGTGAGAGGCGAGTCACTCCAGCCCTGGATAATGCGCTTAAGGTTGAATATCGTCTGTCCATGACGGACCAGATACAGATCCTTGTTCATAGGGGGGTCCTTTCGCTCGTTACCAATCAAGGAGCGAAAACGCCCCATCACAATAGCTAAAATGAAGCACGGCGCCGTTGTCGGGCTGTTCTCCCCCGCCGGCCACATACTCAAGAAACTCCTGGCAGGCTGAGCCGTGGGAAACGGCCAGCACGCAGTTGTGCTGCGGTCGGGCCATAATACGAGACAGCGCCGCGACCATACGTGCGCGAAGCTCACTTTCCGACTCGCCACCAAAGGCCACCGGATAATCGCCCCAGGGTTGCGCCGGCATCTCGCGGTTTGATGTGCCCTCCAGCGAGCCCAGGCGCCACTCGCGCAGGTCGTCGACCGGCTCTATGGGAAGGCCCTCACCAACAATAAGCTCGGCCGTGTGGCGTGCCCGACCCAACGGAGACGAATACGCATGGTCAAAGGAGATGCCACGCGCCTCAAACGCCGCGCGCGTCGCCAGTGCCTGCTCGCGCCCGCGCGCCGTAAGCGGCGAATCGTGCCAGCCCTGCAAAATGTTCTGCACATTGAGCTCGGTCTGCCCATGCCGCACCAAATACAGATCGGCCACATGCCCTCCCCTCGTACCACCACAAAGGGGACGGGCACCTTTGTGGTGGTTTACCGCCGGATCACGCCGCGGCGACGCTCAACTACACCAGTACGTCGGCGAGTAGACGCTTGGGTACGTGGTGTACCTGTGCCTCGTCACGCCAGTAATTAATAGAGCCGTCGGGGTTGGAATCAATTGCATCGATCACCTGTGTCTCGGCGGGAACGCCAAAGACCATGATCAGCTTGACCTCGTACTTGTCGCCGTCAAGTCCCATGACATCAATCGCACGAGGCGGAAAAGCCTTGAACATGCACGCCGCCACCTCGGGCGTAGCGCTGCGGGCGGCGAGCATCATCGTCTGCGCGGCGATACCAGCGTCTGCCTCGGTAATTGGCGCGGCAGGCATGCCCGGAGCGGGACGCTCGGCAAGGATCGCGATATAGCCGGTCGGGCGCTCGCCCTCGACAGGACCCGACCAATCCTTGAGCGCACCAGCCCATGCGAGCTTTTCAAATAAGCTCGAACACTCCTCGGCGTCGCTCACCACATGAAAGCGTAGGCGCTGAGCATTGGCGCCGCAGGGAGCCAGGTGCGCCAGCTCTGCCAGCTCGAGCAAAAACTCGCGCGGCACGCGCATGGACTCGTCAAAGCGACGGCATGTGCGAGCACGACGGACCAGCGCGTCAAACGATTCCAGACCGAGCTTTTCGCAGCCCTGCTTTGCCATCGATTCGACACTCGACGGTGCCTCGGGAACTGCTTCGTTCATAGGAACCCCCCAATACAAGCCAATTGTTCTTAGGAAAATCTAACCTAAAACGCAGGCAATAACGAACAGAGCCGCAATGTTCTACACCTGTTGAATAGAAAAACGCGACATGGGGAACAACGAGAACAAATCGGGACCTTTGGGTTACACTTCGCCCTCCCCGACCCATACGCCGGTGCCTTTAGGCGATACTTGTTGTAGCAACTGCGGCATACGCCGCAAAAACAACAATGACGGCAAACGCCGCGCGGAAAGGAGACCTCATGGGCATCTTTAAGAACGACGACCAGCAGTCGAACCTGTTTGGATTTGACGAGAAAAGCATGGCAGGCAAGGCAATCAAGGCCGTGCGCTGGATCTACGCCGTCACGGGCGTCATCGCGCTGCTTGCCGGCATCGCGCTGCTGTTTGCGCCCGCCAAGTCCCTCGTCTTTTTGACGACCGTCCTGGGCTTCTACTTTGTGATCACGGCTGGCGTCAGGCTGTTCACCGCCATTTTTGAGCCGCTACTGCCCGCCGGCTGGCGCGTGACGAGCATCATCTCCAACCTGCTCATCATCCTGGGCGGCGTCATAATCCTGCGCAATCAGGCCTTCTCGACCGCGACGCTCACCACGCTCGTGGTGGTCGTGGCTGGCTTTGGCTGGATCGTCGAAGGTGTCATGTCCATTCTGGAGTCCGAGCTTTCGTCCAACCGCGCCCTCGCCATCCTGAGCGGCGCGCTCTCCATCATCGCCGGCATGTTCGTGTTTATCTATCCACTGTGGTCGGCAAAGATGCTCGTCATCTTTAGCGGCGCCGCGCTCCTGGTGTTTGGGGTGACGCTGATTATTCGCGCTATCCGCTTTGGCAAGCTGGTGCGCTAGATGCCGCGAACGCTGTTTATTGATGCTGACGCCTGCCCGGTCACGCGTGAGTCGATCGACTGCGCGCGGCGGGCGGGCGTCGCCGTGGTGATTGCCGGCAACAGCACGCAGAACCTGGAGCGGCACATTCGCCGCGACGATCCACGTGATGCCGAGCACGCGCGACGCGGCTTTTGGGTCACCACGCTCGATGTGAGCGTGGGCGCCGATAGTGCCGACTTTGCCATTGTCGAACGTCTGCAGGCGGGCGACGTGGTCGTGACGCAGGACATTGGCCTGGCGAGCATGGTGCTCGGCCGCGATGCCTCCGCCATCGGCGTGCGCGGGCGCGTGTACGACAAGGCGACCATCGACATGCAGCTGTTTATTCGTCACGAAGAAAAGAAGGTGCGCCGCGCTGGCGGTCGCACCCGCGGGCCAGCAGCCTTCACCAGCGAAGACCGCGCCCGCTTTAAGCGCAACCTCACCGAGCTGCTGCGCTAACCAAGGTAGATTTTTGGGACATGCCCGGAAATCTGCCTTTTTGTTTTGGACGGTGTGAGCGCTCAGGATCCGTGGCTCAACAAAAAAACGGGCTTCAAAATGCCATGCGTCGCCGCATTGTGCAGACGCCGTGCATGGCTATTTTGAAGCCCGTTTTGTTAGGCCTACTTAGAGGCCGAAGGCAGATAGGGCGAGGCCCCAGCCCACGCCGATGACGTACATCATGACCAGGAACACGGCATTTTCGCGAGCGCTGCGGTTGGTGCGGAACAGGACCAGGTAGCCCACGCCGGCGGAAATGAGCGTGCCGGCGAGCATCGGTGCCAGTTGCAGTGCGCCTTCCAGATACAGCTGCGTAATGACCACGCTCGCCGAGCAGTTGGGGATCAGGCCGACAAGCGCCGAACCCAGGACGGCGAGCGTCTCGTTGCCACGCAGGAACTGCTCGATCGCAGATTCGCCAAAGGTCTCGAGCACGGCGACCAGAATCAGCGTCACTAGGAAAATGAATACCGATACCTGCACGGTATGCGAGATGGCGCTGCGGATAATCGACAGGACGGGCGCACCTTCGTGTGAGTGAGAGTGACCATGGCCATGATGGTGTTCATGCTCGCCCTCATGACCGTGATCGTGGACATGTCCATGTTCGTGCTCGTCCTCGTCTTCATCACAACCGCAATGGTCGCGCTCGCACAGCTCATGGATGTGATCGGCACTCACGCCAGCCTCGGCCACCTCGTCGATGATGTCACCGCCGCTGTGATCGTCATGCGCGCAGTTAACGTGCGCCGGATTGACAGCGGTTCCCAACACGGTACGGCGAATCGCCACATGCGCACGGGCGTTGCGACGCAGGCCGCGAATGGCAGCATCCACGATGAAGCCCGTGACCAGCGCGATCAGCGCCTTCGAAGCCAAAAGCATCGCCATAGTCTGCACGGGAACCTGCTCGGCAAGTAGCAGCGGCAGCATCTCGTCGGAGGTCGAGAGAAACACCGCCACCAGGGTGCCCAGCGTCACGACGCGACCGGCGTATAGCGTTGCCGCCATGGCCGAAAAGCCGCACTGCGGCACCATGCCCAGCAACGAGCCAACCACGGGGCCAGCGGCGCCGGCACGCTTAATGGCGCCGTTAACGCGGTCGCCCGCAACATGCTCAAGCGTCTCGAGGACCAGATATGTCACCAACAAGAACGGCACCAGCGAGAGCGTGTCCTTGCCGGCGTCGAGCAGAATATCAATCAGCAAATCCATGACGGATGGAACCTTTCGTGTCTTTCGGCAGCATTGTAAAAGTCCTAGCGGTCAACTAGGGTATTGTAATTGTCCTAGGCGTGATGCCAATAGTTGCCCATGGTAAACTATCATCTCGCCATAACTCGACAAACCCGAGCCGCGCGACGCGGCCCGTCCAAGGAGCAGCATATGAACGTTTCGCAAGCACTCGAATACGAGCGCCAGCCGTTTATCCCCATGTTTATCTACGGCGACCACGGCGCCATGGAATCCGAGCGTCAGAAAGGCGAAGAGGCCCTCAAGGTGCTCGAGACTGAGTACTTTACCGCCGAGGACGACCCCGGCTTCGACTTTGCCACCGTGCGCGACCTAGCCGACCGCAACCGCGACCTGTGCGACCAGATTGGCGAGGCGCGCCTGCGCAACGTGACGCCCGCGACGCTTTCGCGCGGCCTGTCCGACGCCGACACCTGCGCTGCCATCGGCAAGATGCAAAAGCGCACCGCCGCGTCCGTCATGCGCGAGATCCGCGGCGACCGCGACGCGCTCGGCGTCGCCTACGCCCGCAAGCCCATTCAGGGCACGGTGCTCGGCATCGACATCGAGACCACCGGCCGCGCACCCGAGCGCGGCTATATCATCAACGTGGGCTGGGAGATCATGGACCTCACCAGCGACGCCGTCCCGCACGACGCCGAGGCGCACTACTGCGGCCTGCCCGATATCTACCGCGGCGAGGATGTGCCGTTGTCGAATATCCACCACATCACCTGGGACGACATCGACGGCAAAACGCCCTTCCGCGAGAACAAAGAGCTGCAAAAGCAGCTGCTCAAGCTTATGAAGAAGTACCCGTACATGGCGCACAACGCCGCCTTTGAAGACAGCTGGTTCAAGATCCACTTGGACGGTTACGCCGAGGCACGCCGCGCGGGTAAGATCATCGTCATCGACTCGCGCCAGATCTGCCGCAGCCTGGACGCCGATGTGCGCTCGCTCCCCCGCGAGTCCGCGCCCGCCGCGCTCGAGAACTGGGCGCGCCGCCGTGGCACCCTCGCCGCCGACGCCAACGAGCAGCACCTGGGCCTCGACGACACCGACCTCATGCTCCGTACCGTCCAGGCCGAGTTCAACCTCAAGAACCTATTTGCCAAGTAGATTGCCAAGCAGAGGCGCCATTCGCGAGCGATACTCGTCGGGCCATAACGCCCCGCGCAAAAGCGACACGCCGAGGCGTCCCTCTCAAGCAACGCAATGCGGGCCGATAACCAAGTGGATATCGGCCCGTTTTTGCACGTCGCTAAGGTACCCACGTTGGCATCAGCGGCCTTATTCGCGCCCACCGATGCCCTTAGCCGCCTTTGGGAGCATTCGATAGCAAAATATTTCACGAATTATATTGACATATGAACATGCGCTCATATACTCGAAAGTAAGTTATATGAGCGCATGTTCATATGAAAGGATATTGCAATGAGCGAACAAGCTGATGAAATGAAGTCCGGCATCGACACCAGCATCGTGCCCGACGTCCCCACCACTTGCTCGCCCGAGGACCTTCCCGACGAGGAGCTGCTGTACGACCTTGCCGACCTGTTCAAGGTCTTTAGCGACACCACGCGTATCAAGATCCTCTATGCCCTCATGGGTCGCGAGCTCTGCGTGGCCGACATCGCCGAAGCGACCGCGACCTCGCAGTCTGCGGTGTCGCACCAGCTGCGCACGCTCAAGCAGTCGCACCTGGTTAAATTCCGACGCGACGGGCGCAACATCCTCTACTCGCTTGCCGACGACCATGTCTACACCATGCTCAACCAAGGCATGAGCCACATCTGCGAATAGCGACCAACCACGGTACCAGCGCGGCCTGCACCCAAGCCGCAAAAACGGGGAAAGGAACCCACCATGAAAAAGCAGTTCAAGCTCGACGAGATCGACTGCGCCAACTGCGCGCGTAAGCTTCAGGACGAGCTGGCCAAGCTCGATGGCGTCAAGTCCGTTTCGGTCAACTTTATGACCCAGAAGTTAACGCTCGAGGCCGATGACGCCGAGTTCGACGAGGTCCTCGACCGCGTCGTGGAGTTTACCGCCGACGCCGAGCCGGACTGCGAGATCATTCTCTAGCCCAGATTACGCCAACCTGCAAGGTCGCGCTTGCCGCGGCCTTTGCTCGCGAAATTATATGAGCGAGTGTTCATACATTCAAATGGGAGGATTGAATCATGGCAACCGCCGATCCCAAGAAGAAAAAGAAGAAGCGTAAGAAGAAAGAGTCCCTTGAGCATAAGCGCAACCGTATCCTGGTAGCGCTAGGCATTTTTGCCGTTGTTTATGCCCTCGACGAGCTCGGAGCTCTCACTATCGCATTTGGGGAGCCCGGCAACGTCTACGCCAGTTTCGTGCTGTTCCTCGTGCCGTTTTTAATTGCCGGCTACGACGTGCTCCAAAAGGCATACAACAACATCCGCCGCGGCAAGGCCTTCGACGAAAGCTTCCTCATGGCCGTCGCGACCATCGGCGCGTTTGCCATGGTGCTCTTCCCCGATACCGATCCGCACATGGCCGAAGGCGCCGCTGTCATGCTGTTCTACCAGGTCGGCGAGCTGTTCCAGGCATACGCCGTGGGCAAGAGCCGCAAGTCGATCAGCGCCATGATGGACATCGCACCCGATTATGCCAACGTCGAGCAACTCGACGGCACACTCGAGCAGGTCTTTCCCGATGACATCGCCGTCGGCACCGTCATCGTCGTCAAGCCCGGCGAGCGCGTGCCCATCGACGGCGTCATCGTCGAAGGCGAGACGCAGCTCGATACCGCCGCCCTTACCGGCGAGTCGGTCCCCCGCCCGGCCAAAACCGGAGACGATATCATCAGCGGCTGCATCAACATGACGGGTCTCATCCACGTGCGCACCACCAAGCCATTTGGCGAGTCCACCGTCGCGCGCGTCCTGGAGCTCGTAGAAAACGCCAGCGAAAAGAAGGCGCGTACCGAGAACTTCATCACGCGCTTCGCCCGCGTCTACACGCCCGCCGTCACCGGCGCGGCCGCGGTACTCGCGCTCGGCGGCGGCTTGGTCACCGGCGCCTGGTCCGACTGGATCCTGCGCGGCCTGACCTTCCTGGTCGTCAGCTGCCCGTGCGCGCTCGTGATCAGCGTCCCGCTCAGCTTCTTTGGTGGCATCGGCGGCGCGTCCAAGCTGGGAGTTCTCATCAAGGGCTCCAACTACCTCGAGACGCTCGCCGATG
The DNA here is from genome assembly GCA_036426035.1 of Collinsella sp. Lineage (GTDB taxonomy): Bacteria > Actinomycetota > Coriobacteriia > Coriobacteriales > Coriobacteriaceae > Collinsella. The sequence continues at coordinate 2,723 of JAXJPE010000072.1, read as the reverse complement.
TGGATACCGTCGTCTTTGACAAGACCGGCACGCTCACCAACGGCACGTTTTCGGTCGTGGCGGTACACCCCGAGACCGGCTATACCGAGCAGTCACTGCTTGAGGTCGCGGCCCTTGCCGAGTCGTTTTCCGATCACCCCATCGCGCAGTCGGTACGCACCGCCTTCCAGGGCGAGCTCGATCCCAAACGCGTAAGCGACTCCACCAATGACGCGGGCCATGGCGTGACGGCGAATATCGACGGCAAGCGCGTCATCGTCGGCAATGCCAAGATGCTTGCTGCGGCCGGTATCGACGCCCCCAATTGCGAGGTCGTCGGTACGATCCTCCATGTACTGGTCGATGACACGTACGCCGGCCATATCGTAATTGCCGACACCATAAAGGCCGATGCCAAGCAGGCGATTCGCGACTTGCACACTGCCGGCGTCAAACGCACCGTCATGCTCACGGGCGACCGTGAGGAGGTTGCAGCGTCTGTGGCCAAGCAGCTGGGGCTCGACGAGTTCCACGCGCAGCTCATGCCAGGCGATAAGGTCGAGCGCGTCGAGGCATTGCTGGCAGTCGAATCGAGCAAGGGCAAGCTCGCCTTTGTCGGTGACGGAATCAACGACGCACCCGTGCTCACGCGCGCCGACGTCGGAATCGCCATGGGCGCCATGGGCTCGGACGCCGCAATTGAAGCTGCCGACGTGGTGCTGATGGACGACAAGCCGTCCAACATCTCCCGCGCGATCCGCGTGGCGCGCAAGACCATGACGATTGTTTGGCAGAACATCATCTTTGCGCTGGGCATTAAGCTGCTGATCCTGGTGCTCGCGGCGCTCGGCATCGCCAACATGTGGCTTGCCGTCTTTGGCGACGTGGGCGTGGCGATCATCGCCATCCTGAACGCCATGCGCGCGATGGGTGTCAAGAACCTGTAGCACTCGTGGTCCCTCCGGCCGGGGCCGGGTTTGGTTTTGAAAACGTCCTCGCGCATGAGGCCCGTCTTTCCTGCTCCTACGGAGCAACGGAAAGACGGGCCTCGCGCTGCGGAGTGTTTTCAAAACCAAACCCGGCCCCGGCCTGCGGTGACGTTGCTGGTGGTTCTTGGGCATCGCTTGCTGGCGGGGTTCCTTGTCTGAGTTGGACTTAGTTGGTGGGGCTACTGGTCCCGGTCGCTGGTTCGCGCTTTGCGCGAACTCCGCGCTACTGGGGATCAATTAGGCTTCCGTTGCTGGGCCCGCCACATCTTCCCGCCCCAACATCGATCTTAGCTTCTCAAAGCTCTCCTCGCTCAGGCAATGCTCCATGTGGCAGCCCTCTTGCGAGGCAACCTCGGGCGCTACACCTGCGTCCTCTAGCAGCCCCACAAAAAAGCAATGGCGCTCCCACATTTGACGGGCAACCTCAATACCGCGTTCCGTCAGATGAACATCTCGTTTTCCCATTTCGACATAGCCGTTGCTTTCCAGCGTCGCCATGGCTTTAGAGACACTTGCCTTGGTTACGCCCAGGTATTCGGCGACGTCAATTGACCGAACGATGCCCTGGCGCTCCGAGAGCACATAAATAGATTCGAGATAGTCTTCTCCTGATTCACGCAGGGCCATGGGCCGCCTTTCGCGATGGCTTCTAGTTAGCCTTTGGATACTTTTGCTTGAATTACTTTACCGCAAAAGTTGCCCATGTCTTACTACATTGTCTAAAAAGTTAACCGTGTTTCACAAAATGCGCGGAGCAAGCAGGGCGACACGACACGCAACGCGCAGGGAGTGTCCCCAGCTGCCGGCAGAGACAATATGAGCAGGACATAAAAACATTGAGAGCCCCTGCTGCATGAAAGACCGCGGATTAGGCCGACAATGGTGAGTGTCTAATTCAGCCGCGGCGGCCACGCCGCATTCATGGAAGGGGCTCCCATGCTCGATACTACCACCTTCGTCGGCCTCGACGTCCACGCCCGCTCGATAAAGGCAGTCTCCCTCGACGTCATGACCGGGGAGGTGCGCTGCGCGACCTTCGGCTACGACGCCGGGGCCGTCGCGGAGTGGGTCCGGTCCGTGGACCCCAGGGCCAGGTGCGTGTACGAGTCCGGGGTCACGGGCTTCGACCTGCAGAAGAGGCTCACCGGCCTGGGGGTCGACTGCGTGGTCGGCGCCGTCTCGAAGATGATCAAGCCCAGCGCGGACAGGCGCAGGAAGAACGACCGCAACGACGCCGAGTTCCTCGCCCGCATGCTGTCGGTCGGCAACGTGGTCGAGGTGTGGGTCCCCGACGACGAGTGCGAGGCCGCCCGCGACCTGACCAGGGCGCTCGAGGACGCGAGGGACGACCTCTCGCGCTCGAAGCAGCGGCTCTCCAAGTTCCTGCTCAGGCACGGGTTCGTCTTCGACGAGAGGACGCCCACCGGCCGCAGGAAGGGCAACTGGACCCGGGCGCACTGGTCCTGGATCGAGTCGATTAGGTTCGCGGAGGGGGCCGACAACGACGTGCTCGCCTACTACGTCGACGCGGTCAGGCGGGCGGCGGAGGAGAAGGCGAGGCTCGAGGGGCTCGTCGAGGCCGAGGCCCGCAAGCCCAGGTGGAGGAGGAGGGTCGACTCCCTGCGCTGCCTCAAGGGCGTCGACACCGCGACGGCCGCCGACCTCGTGTTCGAGGCCGGCGAGTTCTCGAGGTTCAGGAACGCCCGGTCGTTCGCCGCATGGGTCGGCCTGACGCCCTCCGAGCACTCCAGCGGG
>JAXJPE010000071.1:0-4973 GCA_036426035.1 Collinsella sp. | reverse complement strand
GTAGGTGTTATCAATGCCGATAACAAAATGATAACATTAGCTCGTATAGGCAGGATAATATGGATATATCAAATAATCAAAAGAACGAGAAACATTACAGAGAATAATTCCTAAACAAAAAGCGTTAGTCTTTGTAGAATTTGAGTCGACGCGGGTGGCTTACGAGCCGTTCACAAAACCGCAGGCCACAGGTCTTTGTCAACGATAAGCAAAGTGAATAGTCTCAGGTGGCTTGCCCATGAGTTGGCGTAAGCCTGTTTAGCAAAAGGCTAATCGGACACGACAGGCCGCCCGCATGGCGACGGCGTTTCCCGTGCGGGCACAAACAGCCCTGCGTGCCCTGTCGCGCGATATCCCAATGCGACGTTCAGAACCCTACCCGCCAAGCAGCCACCTCGCGAAATTCAGCACGAGCACGCCCTCCCGGGTATGGGGCTCATGCCTCGTGCGAGTGATGAGAATCTTCGGGAATGCATCCCCGATGGATAGAATCGGCGCAATCTCCCTCTCGAGCGTCGAATCGGCGCCGATATCGTCGCTCACATACACTTTCCTTCCCGGTTTCGAAACTTGGAAGGCAGTATGCGCAAGGATGCGTCGAGGTGCGATCCCAGTCGTACCATGCCAGCAGAGATGTCGAGGCACATTCGTTCATGCTGCAATGCGGGCATCGGAGATGAAAAACAGCCCGTCGGGTAGTCATGGGCGTGCGGGAGCCCGCATCAGTAACCTGCCTCCTCGGTTGTCCCTTCTTTGCATGGTCGTCTACATAAAGGAGGAACCAGCCATGCAGATCAGCATGCTTGCCCTTCTTGGGTCACGGACCGGGGAGGCGAGGGCCTCCGTCGGGACCGCCCCGAGCAACCGGCATATCCAAGGAATGACAAGGCTCGATCGCTGTGCTGGTCAGGATGCCGAAGCGGGCCGTCCGCCAATCGGAATGCGGGTCAGGATGCTGCAACGTGATTCCAGCTGCAGGATACGGCTCCTTTGCGGTTGCCGCAAAACCTGCTGGCAACATTCTTACTATCCGAATGATGTACGCATCCCTTGGGATCGTTTCGCCTGACCAGGGCCATCTTCAGCGCCTCATCGGCCAGCTCGGCAGGCGCCTCTTCCACGCGTAATAGCCCTGGCGGGTCACCTATGCAACCAAAGATACAAAAGGAATCGAATGGCCAGAGAGGATTGCCCTTTCCGATGGTCGATTCTTGACAGGCAAACTCAAGCCTCGTTAATATTACATGGTTTGCCAGACCGAATTAACAAAGGAGGGGTGTCGTGGTTGGTCTTTTCCGCACGTGGATGAGCGCCTAGAAAGCGGCGCTGTTGTGGCGTCGCGCTGTTTTTCTGCACGCCATTTCACGATTGGACATAACCATGATATTTGAAACCTCTCGGCGCAGGTCTGTTTCGCTGTGCCATTCATGGCAATTTAAGATTTGTTTCGTATGGGGCGGGGAGCTCGTGTCGACATTGACGAGCTTGATTCTCCAAATGGGTCTCATTTGGCATATCGCCCTCACGACAGAATCATCTTCCCTCCTCTCCCTGGCATCGTTAGCAGGCTTTCTGCCGATTGCTTTGTTCGGAGTCCTTGCGGGCGCCGTTGTCGACAGGCTGCCTTTGAAACGTGTTCTCATCGGCGCCGACCTCTTCGTTGCCGCGGTGGGCGCCGCCTTGGCGATTGCCTCGTTGGCCGGCAGCTTACCTGCGTGGTCAATACTCATCGCCCTGTTTCTCCGCGCAGCTGGCACTTCGTTCTACACGCCGGCCTCCCAATCCCTCACGCCCCATCTCGCCCCGCCAGAGCATCTCGTTCGCCTATCGGGAGTGATGCAGGCGATTCAGTCCGCCGGATACATTCTTGGCGCCGCGCTCGCGGCAGTGATTTATCCTGTGGCGGGCATTACCGCCATGATTGCCCTCGACGTGCTGGGGGCGCTTTTCGCTTCTCTAGCTGTCCTCGCCGCTCAGATAGACGCAGGAGGACTCGACGAAGCCGACCGCAGCTCGTCCTTTTCCAATAAAGTTCGAGAACTTTTCTCTGAGATTTCGGACGGCTACAAGCTGATCAGGGGATACAGGGGGCTGTTCGCCCTTCTTTGGTGCGGGTTCGTCTTCGCTTTCGCGTTCTCCCCACTCGCGGCATTGTTCCCAATAATGACCTTGGGACATTTTGGCGGTAGCACGGGGGATGCTGCTTTGGTGGAGGTCCTTTTCTCCGCAGGCATGCTGGCTGGGTCCGGCATTTTGGCGGCCACGGGAGGGTTCCGCAATAGGTCGCTCACCATGGTCGCCGCGATCGCCGGCTTCGGCGTCGTCGCAATCGCATCCGGATTGATCGGCCCGTCGCTGTTCGCCGTTTTCCTACCGGCGAGCTTTCTTATGGGCGCATGCTCCCCGTTGTACGCGGGAACCCAGACTGCCCTTATGCAGGAGCAGATACCTCCTGAGTACCTAGGCCGCGTTTTCGGCCTCTACGGAACCATCATGGCGTGGGCCATGCCCATGGGCCTCGCGGCCCCCTCCGTTTTTGCGGATCTGCTTGGAGCTCCGTTATGGTTCGTCGGCTCTGGAGCGACCATGGTACTGCTTGCGATGGCTATGCTGCTTGCTCCGAGCGTCCGAAACGTGGGGAAAAGAGATACCGGGCGGATTCAATAGCCCAAGTATTCGAAAAAAAGAGGCGGCAGCCATCGGTTCACGCGTCAGCCTTCAAGCCCTTGCGACGACGAGGTATTGCGCCGACATCCCACATCGCGCTCCTTATTCGTGGCCAACTATCATTTTCGGATTTGCCGGCTTGCGCAAGGTCAAAACGCTCGCGCCGGCAATTGGGCAGAGGCGAAAAATCGACGTGAGCAATCTTTTTTGGCATGGCTGCGCTTCCAGTAAAAGGCTAATACACAAAAGGCGGTTCAACCTATGGAACTCATAGTCAAAGCTAAAGACATCTTTTTGGAATATGCCGGCCGCGATATCCTGGATATCGAAGAGTTGGAAATCTACTCCTACGATCGCATCGGCTTGGTGGGAGACAATGGCGCAGGCAAAACCAGCCTGCTTAATATTCTGAGCGGCAATCTTACCATTGCGGACGCCGACGTCAGGCGCTTCGGCAGCATTGCCCTCATCGGCCAACTCGATGAACTCGACCTTGATGCGGCTCAGGACAGTGGTGAGATGCTCTCCCGTCTCAACGTCGCCGGAGTGGCGCAGGAGACGATGAGCGGCGGGGAGGAAACACGCGCCAAGATTGCCTCTGCACTCTCCCAGCATGCAAGCGCGATCTTCGCCGACGAGCCTACGAGCCACCTCGACCAAGACGGCATCCGCCTTCTCGTCGGACAACTCAAGGCATTTGATGGGGCTCTGCTCATCGTGAGCCATGACCGTCATTTTCTCGACCAGGTGGTAGACAAGATCTGGGAGCTCAAAGACGGCGGTATTTCCGAATTCTGGGGTGACTACTCCGACTATCTGCGACAGAAAGAAGAAGAGCGCAAAGCTCAGGCGACTCGATACGAAGAGGCGATGCGCGAGCGCGATCGCCTCGAAGCCGCCATCGAAAAACAACGGAAAAAAGCACGGCAGGTCGACGCCAAGCGGAAGGCTGCGAAAAAAAGCAACGAGTATGCAGGTCGATTGGGGCATCAGAAAGCAACCGGCACCAAACAGAAGAGGATGTACCAGGCGGCTAAGGACATGGAGAAGCGCCTCGAAGCGCTCGAAGGGATTGAGGCCCCAGATAGCATTCGCGCCGTGCGGTTCCGCCAGAGCAAGGCCCTGGAACTGCATAGTAAATTTCCCATCTCGGCAGACGATTTCAGCTTGAGCTTCGGCAACTGCATGCTCTATGACCACGCGAAATTCGAGATACCGCTCGGTGCCAAAGTGGCCATCACCGGTGGCAACGGTACAGGAAAGACCAGCCTGCTGAAGGCAATCGCTCGACGCGCCGACGGTATCAACATCTCTCCCAAGGCAGAGATCGGTTACTTCGAGCAAACAGGCTACAAGTTCGACGCCCGTCAGTCTGCGATCTCGTTCATGCAGGATGGTTGCGAGTACAGCATGACCGAAATTCGAGGCATCCTCGCCTCTATGGGAATCGGACCGCGCGACCTGACAAAGGACGTTGGCGTTCTCTCGGGAGGCGAAGTCATCAAGCTGCTACTCGCGAAGATGCTGCTGGGCAGATACAACATCTTGCTCATGGACGAGCCTGGAAATTACCTGGACATCAAGAGCGCCGAAGCCCTCGAGCAGATGATGAGCGCCTATGCCGGAACGATAGTGTTCGTCTCCCACGATAAGAGGCTGGTCGAGAACGTCGCAGACATTGTCTACGAAATAAAGGACACCAAGCTAGTCAAAATCTTTCAGCGCGAATAGCCCTAAATGAGCAAGAAATAATCCCCGAACGGAGACAAGGGAGTAAAACGGCAAAGAAAGAGCCTCCGTCCCAACGCAGGGAACGGAGGCTCTTTAATCGCTTTTACTCATCTCCGTCGCTGGTGGCTTTGTCATGACTCTCGTACGAAACGAAACTCAGCGGCATAGTGCGGCACTCAAAATCGCAGGTCAGAACCCTGTCGTCCTACTCCCACTCAGTACGACGAGAATCGCTTCTCGTCTATCTGGTGGTGTCTCGCCCACAAAAAACGGACGCAACGGCACTCTGCGGTACAGCCACGGCACCAAACTGGGACAGCACTGCTCTCTTCCATGAAACTCAAATTCAACTCAGTGGTGTTGAGTTTCATTTTTGTCCCAGTTGCCGGCTGCGGAGCGAAAACGGCTGATTCGATCCCGAAATCAGTCCAGCTCGACCTGAAAAGCGGCTTGCCACCAGCGTAAGTTGCAAGTGAATAAACGCGGGTGGCTTGCGCGCCATTTGCAAAACCCCAGGTCGCAGGTCTTCGCCATTCGTGAACAAAGTGAGTAGTCTCAGGTGGCTTGCTTATGAG
>JAXJPE010000070.1:0-5041 GCA_036426035.1 Collinsella sp. | reverse complement strand
CAGGTTGCCAAGTGCTTCCGCGACGAGGACCTGCGTGCCGACCGTCAGCCCGAGTTCACCCAGGTCGATATCGAGATGTCCTTCGTGGACCAGAATGACGTCATGAGCGCGCTCGAGGAGGTCCTGGCCGACGCCTTCGGCCGCATGGGCGTCGAGATGCCCACGCCGCTGCGTCGCATGAACTACTGGGATGCCATGGACACCTATGGCTCCGACAAGCCCGATACCCGCTATGGCATGCACCTGGTCGACCTGACCGACATCTTTGCCAACTCCAAGTTCAAGGTCTTTGCGACTGCCGCAAACGAGGAGGGCTCTGCCGTCAAGGCCATTAACGCCAAGGGCGCCGGTGCCTGGGCACGTGCCAAGATCGATAAGCTCGCCGGCGTGGCTTCCACGTTTGGCGCCAAGGGTCTGGCCTGGATCGCCTTCCGCGAGGACGGCTCTATCAACAGCCCCATCGTCAAGTTCTTCTCGGACGAGGAGATGGCAGCCCTGCGCGAGCGCATGGACGTCGAGCCCGGCGACCTTGTGATGTTTGCCGCCGGCCCGCGTCTGCTCTCTGACGAGATCCTGGGCGGCATGCGTTCTCACATGGCCAGCGCGCTCGAGATCAAGCGCGAGGGCCACGACTTCCTGTGGGTCGTCAACTTCCCGCTGTTCCACTGGGATGAGGACCGCAAGGCTTACGCTGCCGAGCACCAGCCCTTCACCCTGCCGACCGAGACCGACATCGCCAAGATCGAGGCCGATCCGTTGGCAGCCGGTTCTTGCACCTACGACTTTGTCATGGACGGCTTTGAGGCCGGCGGCGGCGGTATGCGTATCCACAACGCCGAGATGCAGATGTCCATGCTCAAGCTCCTGGGCTTTACCGAGGAGCGTGCCGAGTCTCAGTTCGGCTTCCTCATGGAGGCACTCAAGTTTGGTGCGCCCCCGATGGGCGGTTTCGCTCTGGGCCTGGACCGCGTGTGCATGCTGCTCACCGGTTCCGACTCCATCCGTGACGTCATGGCGTTCCCCAAGACGGCCAGCGGCTCCGACCTCATGTCGGGCGCCCCGAGTGCCGTTAGCGGCGCCCAGCTCAAGGACGTCAGCCTGCGCCTGATGTAGGCAAGCGGCTACATATTGCCCGTAACGAGGGAAGGACGCGTGCCTTCCCTCGTTTTTTGTGGGACGGGGGTGCGCCGGTAACGTACAATAACTACCACGTGGCTGGGTTTGCCGGCCGAATGTGCGATGCCGCGGGAGGGGACATGGTCGAGTTTACAAAGACGATTAAAGATCCGTTGGGATTGCATGCCCGCCCGGTTGCGCTGCTCTATGACATTATTGCCAAGCATCGTAGCAGCGTATCGGTCAGCATCGGCGATCGCCATACCGACGGCCGCGATGTGATGGGGCTCATGGCTCTCTACGGCGAATGTGGCGAAGACATCGTGTTCCGCGTTTCGGGCGTGGATGAGGCCTCCTGCGTCACGTCGATCAGAAACCTCTCGCTTTAACCGCAATAATGTGGCAAAGGGGCAGCCCCCTCTGTTGCATAAATTGGTATGACAAGGCACCGCAAAGAGACAGTCTTTGCGGTGCCTTCTTTGTTTCATATAGGAAACTTTTTCGAAATCTGAATGGGGACCCTTTCCAAAAAGTTAACCACGTGTTAGTTTACTAAAGCGAACATAGGCGTGGTTAACTTTTACCGCGTCGATGTTGAGGACGAACTGACGTTAGGAGCCACTCATGTCTTGCGGACCGCAGATGCCGGCAATGCCGCTTTCGATGGTAAAAGCGGGCGAAACCGTGCGCGTGTCTCGTGTAAAGGGCAATGAGGATATGAAGCACCACCTCAAGGACCTCGGCTTTGTCGAGGGCAACGAAATCCACGTGGTGAGCTCGAGTGGCGCCAATATCATCGTCACCGTGCTGGGCGCACGCTTTGGCATCGATTCCAAGGTTGCCATGCACATCATGACCGTCGGTTAGTCGACGGTATTTCTGTACGCACTGAAAGGGGGACAAGTAAATGAAGACGTTGGGTGACGTTAAGGTGGGCGAGAGCTCCACCATCATCAAGCTTCACGGTGAGGGTGCGCTTCGCCGCCACCTTATGGACCTGGGGCTCATCAAGGGCACTTCGTTCAAGGTCGTGAAAGTTGCACCGCTCGGTGATCCGGTCGAGATCAACGTGCGCGGCTACGAGCTTTCCATCCGCAAGGAGGAGGCCGCCGTCGTCGAGGTTCAGTAAGGACTCGCGACGTATATTTCTGCAGATAAAGTTAGGTTTTTCTAACTTAATGCTACAACTTTAAAGCACATTATCCAGCCTGCGCGGAGAAAGCAGCGCAGGCACACAAGGAAGAAGGATTGAATGGCGGACTCTCAGATCCATGTCGCGCTGGCGGGTAACCCCAACTGCGGCAAGACCACGCTTTTCAACCTGATCACCGGCGCCAACGGCTACGTTGGCAACTGGCCCGGCGTCACGGTTGAGAAAAAGGAAGCCAAGCTCCTAAGCGACAAGAACGTTACCATCACGGACCTCCCTGGCATCTACTCGCTTTCCCCCTACAGCCCCGAGGAGCAATGCTCGCGCGATTACCTCATGAGCGGCGAGCCCGATGTTGTCGTTCAGGTCGTCGATGCCACCAACCTCGAGCGTAACCTGTACCTGGCGCTTCAGGTTATCGAGACCGGCTTGCCCGTGGTCGTTGCCCTCAACATGGCCGACCTGGTCGAGAAGAACGGCGATAAGATCGACACGGACAAGCTTTCCAAGAAGCTCGGTTGCCCGGTCATGATGATCTCGGCTCTTAAGAACAAGGGCATCAAGGAACTCTTCGAGCAGGTCAAGAAGTCCGCTGCTTCTAAGGGCCAGGTGCCGGAGCACAAGTTCGATTCCTCCATCGAGGACGTTCTGGACCACATCGAGAACAATCTGCCGGCAAGCGTTCCCGCCAAAAAGCGCCGCTATTACGCCGTCAAGCTGTTCGAGCGCGACGCGGACGCCTGCAAGCTCATCAACCTCACTAAGGAGAAGGCTGCTCGCGTGGAGCAGCTGGTCGCCCAGTGCGAGCAGGACTGCGACGACGATGCCGAGTCCATCATCACCGGTGAGCGCTATGGCGTCATCGCGCACATCATCGATGAGTGCATGACCAAGGCTCCGGCCAAGATGAGCACCTCCGAGAAGATCGACCGCGTGGTTACCAATCGTATCCTGGGCCTGCCGATCTTTGTGGTCATCATGTTCTGCGTGTACTACATCGCCGTTTCTACCTTGGGCGGCACGGTGACCGACTTCACCAACGACCAGCTCTTCGGCACCGACGGCTGGTATGTGCTCGGCCAGGGTCGCGACGCCTACGACGCAGCTGTCGAGGCTGCGGGCGACAATGCCGACTCGGTCGACCCGGCACAGTACGGCCCCTATGTTCCGGGTATTACCACCGTGGTGCACGACGCCCTTGTGGCGGGTGGCACCGAGGACGGCGGCCTGGTCGATTCGCTCGTCTGTGACGGTATCGTCGGCGGCCTGGGCGCCATCTTCGGCTTTGTGCCGCAGATGTTCCTGCTGTTCGTCATGCTGTCCTTCCTGGAGGACTGCGGTTACATGGCCCGCGTCGCCTTCATCATGGACCGCGTGTTCCGCCGCTTTGGCCTGTCCGGTAAGTCCTTTATCCCCATGCTCGTGTCCTCGGGCTGCGGCGTCCCCGGCGTCATGGCTACCAAGACCATCGAGAACGAGAAGGACCGCCGCATGACGGTCATGACCACCACGTTCATCCCCTGCGGCGCCAAGCTGCCGATCATCGCCCTGCTCATGGGCTCCATCATCGGCGATTCTTCCACCACCGCCGCGTGGATCAGCCCGCTCTTCTACTTCCTGGGCGTCTTTGCCGTCATCGCCTCGGGCCTCATGCTCAAGAAGACCAAGCTCTTCGCCGGTCGCCCGACGCCGTTCGTTATGGAGCTTCCTGCCTACCACTTCCCGGCGATCCGCTCTTGGGCGCTGCACGTGTGGGAGCGCTGCTGGGCCTTTATCAAGAAGGCCGGCACGGTCATCTTCGCGTCCACCGTCGTGGTTTGGTTCCTCTCCAACTTTGGTAGCTACAACGGTTCTTTTGGTTTCCTGCCTGCGATGGACGGCATCCCCGAGGAGTTCATGGACTACTCCGTGCTTGCCATGCTCGGCAACCTGGTCGCTTGGATCTTCGCCCCGCTCGGCTTTAGCACCTGGCAGGCCACCGCGCTGACCGTCTCGGGTCTCGTCGCCAAGGAGAACGTCGTCGCCACCGCCGGCTCGCTGCTGTCCGTCGCCGACGCGGGCGAGACCGACCCAAGCCTGTGGACCGCGTTTGCCGGCATGTTCCCCACCATGGGCGCTTGCGTTGCCTTCGGCGCCTTCAACCTGCTGTGCGCTCCGTGCTTTGCCGCCATTGGCACCATCCGCAACCAGATGGATTCCGGCAAGTGGACTGCGATCGCCATCGGTTACGAGTGCGCCTTCGCTTGGGTGATCGGCCTGTTCATCAACCAGTTCTACAACCTGCTTGTCCTTGGGCAGTTTGGTATCTGGACGGTTGTTGCCATTGTGCTGCTGGTTGCGATGCTCTTCCAGATTTTCCGACCCATGCCCAAGCATGCATGGACCGATGAGGACGAGACCAACACTGCTTCCGCCGCAGTTTCCGCTTAAGTCCGAATAAGGATTAACCCCTTTCCACGAGCCCGGGTGTCCCAGCGACCCCGGGCTTTTTGTGCATGGGAGACAGATTACTTTGCCCCAGAAGTTAAGATGTGGCGTTTCCGCAGATAAAACCGACCAAAATAAACCTGTCCCTTTTTGGTAGGTGGAGAATGGGGTAAAGTAAGTGGTGGTTAACTAGAGGAGGCTTGCTATGGCACCTATCGATATTGTTGTACTGGCTGTTATCGGTATTGCGTTTGTCGCGGTATGCGTGCGCATCTACCGCAAGGGCACCTGCGCCGACTGCGCTCAGGGTGGCGTTTGCACGGGGCATTGCTCCAACAAAAAGACCTG
>JAXJPE010000069.1:0-2310 GCA_036426035.1 Collinsella sp. | reverse complement strand
GGGGCTTTGCGACCTGTTGGGGCAGATTGGGGTCCATGCGCGCGTTAACGCGCGGCGCGGGTCCTTTGCCGTCTACATTAAGAGCGCCGAGGAGATCGAGCAGCTCCTAAAGCTGGTCGGCGCCAAGCGCAGCGTTGCCGAGATCGAGGAAGCGCGCGCGGTCAAATTGGTTAAGAACGACGTAAACCGTCGCGTGAATGCCGAGCTGGCCAATCAGACCAGAAGTGCAGGTGCCGCCCAGCATCAGCTTGCGTTGATCGATGAGCTCGAACAGCGGGGTTTGCGCGACACGCTTCCGGACGCCTTGGCGGTCTTTTGCGACCTGCGCGAGCGCTATCCCGATCTGTCACTGCGCGATCTGGGGGAGATGGCTGACCCTCCCTTGTCGAAGTCGGCCCTCTACCATCGCGTTTTGAGGCTTGAAAAGCTCATTGAAGCAAACAGGTAGTTGAGCGAAACTGCTTATATAGGGATTGAACTGCTGTTTTACTCTTTAAAACGTTTTAACGTAAATTTGATTTTCAATTTCGAGCATTCTCGTGAAATTCAAGTCAAAAAAAAGGTATATTAGGCGAGTGGTTAGTTTGTGGGCCTCAACGGCAGGCGCTGTAGCTTGCGGGGGCCTTACGAAAGGAGACACAATGGCAGTAAAGGTTGCTATTAACGGCTTCGGTCGCATCGGTCGTCTGGCCTTCCGCCAGATGTTCGGTCATGAGGGCTCCGAGATCGTCGCTATCAACGACCTCACCTCTCCCGATATGCTCGCTTACCTGCTGAAGTACGACTCCACGCAGGGCAACTATGCTCGCGATCACGAGGTCGTCGCTGGCGAGGATTCCATCACCGTTGACGGCAAGGAGATCAAGATCTACAAGGAGGCCGACGCCAACAACCTGCCTTGGGGCGACCTCGACGTCGACGTCGTTCTCGAGTGCACCGGCTTCTACACCAGCAAGGCTAAGGCTCAGGCCCACATCAACGCTGGCGCCAAGAAGGTCGTCATCTCCGCTCCGGCCGGCAGCGATCTGCCCACCATCGTGTACAACGTCAACCATGAGACGCTGACCGCTGAGGACAACATCATCTCCGCTGCTTCCTGCACCACCAACTGCCTCGCCCCGATGGCCAAGGGTCTGAACGACTTCGCTCCCATCGTGTCCGGCATCATGACCACCATCCACGCCTTCACCGGCGACCAGATGCCGCTCGACGGCCCGCAGCGCAAGGGCAACTTCCGTCGCTCCCGCGCCTGCTCCGAGAACATCGTCCCGAACACCACGGGCGCTGCCAAGGCCATCGGCCTGGTTCTCCCCGAGCTCAACGGCAAGCTCATCGGTGCCGCCCAGCGCGTCCCGACGCCGACCGGCTCGCTGACCAACCTCTACGCCGTCGTTGACAAGAAGGTCACCGTCGACGAGGTCAACGCTGCCATGAAGGCCTACGCCGAGACCATCTCCGAGACCTTCGCCTACAACGAGGACCAGATCGTCTCCCGCGACATCGTCGGCGAGACCCACGGCTCCATCTTCGACGCCACTCAGACCATGTGCTCTGACCTCGGCAACGGTCAGACCCTCGTTCAGGTCACCTCTTGGTACGACAACGAGAACTCCTACACCTCTCAGATGGTCCGCACCATCAAGTACTTCGAGAAGTTCGTTGCTTAATTTAGCTTTTAGCGAATAGCTCGTTGAGCGTCTAAAGAAGGGCGCGGCCTTATAGGGCTTACACCCTAGGGTCGCGCCCTTTTTATAAGAAATCGTCTGCCGTAATGGGAGGCAGACACGTACGAAAGGTAGAAGCAAACATGGCCTTTACCAAGAAGACCGTCCGCGACATCGATGTCGACGGAAAGCGCGTTCTCGTCCGCGTTGACTTTAACGTGCCTATCAAGGATGGCGTCGTTGGCGACACCACCCGTATCAAGGCTGCCCTGCCCACCATCAACTACCTCGTTGAGCACAACGCTCGCGTCATCCTCATGAGCCACCTCGGCCGTCCCGATGGCACCGGCTTCCAGCCTGAGCTCTCCCTTGAGCCTGTCGCCAAGAAGCTCGCCGAGCTCTCTGGTCTCGACGTTGCCTTTGTCGCCGACACTTACGGCGAGAAGGCTGCCGAGGCTGTCGCTGCCGTCGAGCCGGGCAAGGTTCTCGTTCTCGAGAACGTCCGCTTCGATAAGCGTGAGAAGAAGAACGATCCCGAGATCGCCAAGAAGCTCGCTTCCTATGGTGACGTCTTCGTTCTCGATGCATTCGGCACCGCTCACCGCGCCCAGGGTTCCGTCGTGGGCCCCGCCGCTTACCTGCCTGC
>JAXJPE010000068.1:0-34134 GCA_036426035.1 Collinsella sp. | reverse complement strand
TTGCTGATCTCGATAATGTCATCAAACAGATCGTGTTCCTGCGCCATGCGCGGCCCCTCCCTGAGCAGTGCAAACAAGCAAGAGATAATGATACGCTATCGGCCCACGCCTCGGGCAAATTACACGCGGCGCACCTTTGAGGCAAATAGTCTATGGCCTATCGCCGCCTCGATTGCACAAGGTCAATCAAGCGCCAACTATGCCTCGCACATGAGCTGCACGAGCTTTTGTTTGGTCATCTTTGCCTGCTCGTTGGCCATATTACGCTCATTTCTAAAGACCGCATTTGCAACACTCTGCAAATCGGCATCCGAAATCTCGCCAAGGCCCAGCTCCTCAAGCGTCGTCGGCAGACCGACGCGTTGGCAAAACTCGAGCACCTGATCAAGCTCGGGCGCTCGCTCCAGGCGCAGCTGCACCACCAGGCCAAACGCCACGGCCTCACCATGCATGGCCTTGCACTCGGGCAGAATCGTCAGGCCGTTGGCTATGGCATGGGCAAGTGCTAGGCCACCGCTCTCAAAGCCGACACCCGAGAGCAGAATATTGCACTCGATCAGGCGCTCAACCGCCGGCGATATACGGCCCTTTTTGAGATCGCGCTTGGCAGCGACGCCGCACTCCATGAGTGTGTCATAGCAGGCACGAGCCGCAACCAAAGCCAAGTGCCCCGGCGCGCCACCGTGTTCGTTGACGCCGTGCGCCGCGGCGCACGAACGCGCCTCGAAGTACGTTGTCAGTGCATCGCCCATGCCAGCGACCGTCATACGCAGCGGGGCCGCCGCGACCACGTTGGTATCGACCACGACCAGGTCTGGATTCTTCTCGAGCATCAGGTAGCGGTCGAACGACCCATCCTCGTGATACAACACCGAAATCGCGCTGCACGGACCATCCATTGAGGCCGCCGTGGGGCATACGCACAACGGCAACTCGGCATAGAACGCAACGGCCTTGGCGATATCGAGCATCTTGCCGCCGCCAATGCCCACCACCATGTCGCAATACTCGGCCCGGGCTTCCTTGGCCATTTCGACAACGGCATCTTCCGTACACGGACCGTTGTAAATCTTAAAGAACGGCTCGCTTAGATCTTCATCCAGAAATCCATCGACGATCTGCCTGCACAGCCGATCCTCGGTGCCCTGGTCAAACAAGACATAGGCAGCGCAACCCAACCATGACAAATACCTGCCCTGACGCGAGAGCTCACCCGGCCCCTGAACATACCGGCCGGGACCGCCGTAAACCACAGGAAGCGACATACGAGAATCCGCCCTTTCATCAACAACAATTGGTACAAAGCAACCTGACCCCTTTGCACCATAGCAAAAAGGGGCAAAGCCATCTGCTGGCTTTGCCCCTTCCTTAGCTTGATTTACTCATCCATGAGATAGTAGTGGCCCAGCGCGTCGGCACCCAGGATGGCGTTTGCGACCATCTCGGGCGTCACCTCAAACGGCATGTTGCACATGGTGTCATCGGGCGCGCAGGCGGCCTCGGCAACGACCATGGCCTGCTCGCGCGTAAGCTCGGCAACGCCAAGTTCCTTCATCGTGACCGGCAGGCCCAGCTCAATGCAGAAGCCCAAGACTTCCTCGAGCTTCTCGGTCGGGGCATCCTCAAGTACCAGCTGGACGATGGTGCCAAAGGCGACCTTCTCGCCGTGATACATGCCATGGCACTCAGGCAGCATCGTCAGGCCATTGTGGATGGCATGAGCAGCAGCAAGGCCCGAGCTCTCAAAGCCAATGCCGGAAAGCAGCGTATTGGCCTCGATGATATGCTCAACGGCAGGCGTGAGCGCACCCTTCTCCAGCGCGACCTTGGCCTTGACGCCATCGGCCATAAGCGTCTCGTAGCAGAGCTTGGCGAGCGCCAGGCCGGCCATTCCGCCCTTGCCGCCGGCGCAAGTGCCACCGTCGGCATCATGCGTCGCCTGGGCCTCAAAGTAGGTTGCGAGCGCATCGCCCATACCGGAAACCGTCAGGCGCACCGGGCTCGCCGCGATAACTGTCGTATCCATCAGGACAATGTTGGGGTTTGCCTTAAGGAAGAGATATTTATCGAACTGGCCGTCGTCGGTGTAGAGCACCGAAAGCGCCGAGCACGGCGCATCGGTCGAGGCGATGGTGGGGCAAATAATAACCGGGGACTCCAGGTAATAGGCAACGGCCTTCGCGGTATCGAGGATCTTGCCGCCACCGACGCCGACGATGATGTCGCAACCGTTGTCGCGGGCGAGCGCAACCAGGCGATCAACCTCGCCCTTGGAGCACTCGCCGTTAAAGTCCTCAAACAGCAGCTCGGCCTTAGCCTCGGCAAAACCGCCCTCGATCTTGGTGCCGACGCGCTTCTTGCCCGAAGGCGTCACGATAACGAGGGCTTTGCCGCCGAGCGGCTCGACATAGGAGCCGAGCTTGGCGAGCTCGTCCGGACCCTGGATGTACTTGCTGGGGCTATTAAAAATTGCAGCCATAGTTGACTCCATTTCGCATATTCGATGCAAGAGAAAGAAAAGGAGGTTCCGCACCATGACGTGCGGAACCTCCCAAAGACGACGAGTGAGAGTCGATTAGAAATCGATGTCGGTGTCGTAGTAGCAGGCCTTGAGAATCTTCTCGAAGTCGGCAGCCTTGGTCTCACGCGGGTTCTCGGGCGTGCAGGCGTCCTGCTCGGCGTTCGCGGCGATCTCGGGCAGCTTGGCGAGGAACTCCTCCTCGGAAACCATCTGCGGGTTCTCGGCGTCGACCTTCACGCCACCATTCGCGTAATCCTTGATGGACTGCGGAATGTTGAGCTGGTCGTTGAGGTCGCGAATCTTCTGGACGAGCGCAGCGATGAGCTCCTCGTTGGTCTCGCCGGGAAGGTGCAGGATCTCCTTGGCCACGTAAGCGTAACGCTCGGCAGCGCGCGGGTCCTTGGAGTTCCACTGGATGACCTTGCCCAGGTACATGGCGTTAGCAGCACCGTGGATGATGTGGCCGTTCTCAAAGGCTGCACCGGTCTTGTGAGCCATGGAGTGAACGATGCCGAGCAGGCCCGAGGAGAAGGCGATACCGGCGATGCACTGTGCCTCGTGCATGTGCTGACGGGCCTCATGGTCGCCAGCATAGGACTTGGGCAGCCACTCGACGATCTCGCGGATGCCGTGCAGAGCGTTGGCGTCGGTGAACATAGAGGCGCAGGTGGAAACGTAGGCCTCCATGCAGTGGGTCAGAGCGTCCATGCCGGTATGAGCGCACAGCTTGGCGGGCATGGTGTAGGTGAGCTCGGGGTCGACGATGGCGACATCAGGGGTGATGTTGAAGTCGGCCAGCGGGTACTTGATGCCCTTGGCGTAGTCGGTAATGACGGAGAAGGCAGTGACCTCGGTAGCGGTACCGGAGGTAGAGGAGATGGCGCAGAAGTGAGCCTTCTGACGCAGCTCAGGGAAGCTGAACGGCTGGATGATGTTATCGAAGGACTCCTCGGGATACTCGTAGAAGACCCACATGGCCTTAGCGGCATCGATGGGCGAGCCGCCGCCGATGGCGATAATCCAGTCGGGCTCGAACTCGCGCATGGCCTCGGCGCCCTTCATGACCGTCTCGATGGACGGATCGGACTCGACGCCCTCGAACAGCTTGACCTCGAAGCCGCCCTCTTTGAGGTCGGCCTCAACGTCCTGCAGGAACCCGCCGCGGCGCATAGAGCTGCCGCCAGAAACGATGATGGCCTTCTTGCCCTTGAGGTTCTTCACCTCGTGGCGAGCGCCCTCACCAAAGTACAGATCGCGAGGATTGGTAAAACGTCCCATACTGTGCCTCCTAAACAAGCCCCTCTTAGACTTGCGTATATAACGGAGCACCCGATTGGCTCCGTTAGGACCATTTTGTGCGTCGCCGGCGATAGCGACGCAATGTCTAAACGTCTCAACGCTCAGACAAACACTATTTTACCGTTCTGGTTGGTCAGTTATTCACCTAAAGCCAACAATGATGAAACGTTTTTTCTATCCCTGAAGACCCTTGTGGGGCATTCATACTCCCAAGCTGGGCAAACGTTTTATCAGGGTTGACTACATATCCCGGGCAGGGCTGTGCCCCTCCAAAATGTGCCCCGTTCGCCGCCAAAAAACGACCGTTTACGGCACTGTGATACCACTCGGTCGTCCAAGGTGCCGACATTTGTGCGACATCCGTCTTCGTGGTGCAAAGGTGCAAGTCCAAGTGCGGCACCCCCGGTGTGCCACATGCGGGTAAACTAGAACTTTATATAGAGACATTTGAACCCTAACCGCAGCAAAGGAGGCCCCATGGCATTCGATCCCATTCAAGAGGATTGCCATCGCCTCGTACTTGAGGCCTTGCGCCGCGACAATATTCCACTCACCGACGGCCCCGCCGTAGAGCGTCTGATGGAGCAATTCACCCGTAACCCCGCGCCGCTCATCGTGCACGACCGCGACCGCGCCGGGCATCTCATTGCCAAGGTGGTCGAGGCTGTCGACTACCGCATCCCCTTTATCCCCGACGACGCCCAGGCAGAGCAAGAAGAGGCCGCTGCCGAGAACATGCTCCGCGAGGCAGCCGCGCTCGACCCGAGCAACTGGGATGCCCAGCGCATGCTGACGGCGCTCACCGCCGAATCCAACGAGGAATACGTGCAGTATCTGGTGTCCAAGTGCGACGAGGTGGAGCACGATCTGGCGCTCAAGATTACCTCGGCACAGGACCCCTACGAGCGTGAGGCCGCAGGCGACCTGACCCGCCGTCCCTACCTGCGCTGGCTTGCCGCCTTGGCATCGCGCGCGCTCATTAGCGGCCGCTACCGCATGTCGCTGGATGCCGCGAATCGCAGCCTGGACTTTGCGCCCAACGACCCCGCCGGCGTCCGCCATACCGCGATGCTTGCCATGGCAAAGCTCGAATACCCTGCCGAGGAGCTCAAGCGTTTTCGCTCCGCCCACTCCGTGCCTTATCTTGCCAACACGCCGCTGCGCCGCCGTCCCAAGGACGCAGAGCGCGACTTGGACCCGTGGACGCTCATCGCACTGATGAGCGCAGCCTGGCGCGAGCTGGACTACGAAGGCGCCGAGCACTACTTGCGCATCCTCGCACGCTCGTGCCCGCACGCAGCCGAGGCGCTCTACTTCCAAACCGAGTTTCCCGATGGCGTCTATGCCCGCGTCAACGTAGGTCCGGGCTCCACCGACGAGCTTGTCCTTGCCCTGTCCGAGGCGACACCGGTGCTGCAGGAGGGCCTAGGCGCGCCCGACAACGCCAGCTTTGCCGCCTGGGTCGCCACCAACGACATCGTGCGCTCCCAGATCGACGAACGAATCCTGCGCGCGGCCGAACAGGGATTGCCGTTTAAGGGAGGAGACCTCTAATGGATCCGAGCGTCTACATCCCCGCCTATCTGGAGCGCACCTATCTGGCGTCGCACCCCGAACTCACCGATGCAGCACGCGAGCTTGTCCATAACGACATCAGCGCAAACCCTCACAAGTATGCGCAGACCGAGCATGCCCAAGCGCTGCTGTCCTATGCCGGCGTCCACCGCCACTTGCTCGACGAACTCCATCGCATCGAGGACATGGGCAGCGACGAGGAGTTTGAGCAGACGCGCAACCGCCTGTTCGACGACATGCGCGACGAGCTGCTCAAGATTGTTCGTGTCGATGCGCTGGCCGTCGATGCCCAGTTGCTCGCCATCATCCTGGCGGACACGCCCGTCGATGCCTGCCTGGGCGACCTGATGAAGCTCGAGGCGAGCACCGCCGACTACCTGCAACAGAGCGTGCCCGGGTTTGATATGGAGGCCCCGCACTACTGGGCCAACAAGGTTTTGACGGACGGCGTGACGGCGGCCTATCTCACCGCAAGCGAGCCGGCGCTTATCGGGTGGCTCCACACGCTCGAGGCCATCTCGCAGCTGTGCATGGCGAGCGCTCGCTACCGTGCTGCCGCCAACTATTCTCGCCGCGTTCTTAAGGCGGAAGGCTATCCCACCCGAGCTGCAGGCACCGTGCTACTCGCCCTCGCTCGCCTGGAAGACGAGGACGGCTTTTTTGCCCTGGCCCACCAGCTCGAGGAGCAGATGGGGGCCGATGCCCTCGAGAGCTCCCCCTGGTACCTACTCGCCCGCACGATCCTGTTGTTCAAAACGAACAAGATGCGCCCGGCGACACGCGCGCTGCGCGAGTTTGCCAACCGCTGCGAGGGCGGCGCGTTCTTTTTGCTGAACCCCATGTATCAGACACCGTACCTTCCCTGCCGGCCCGAACCGCACGACCCCTGGGACCTTTCGCATCAGGCAGTTTGGGAGGCCGACGGCATCATCTCGGATACTCCCGACTTTGCCCCCTGGGCCAACGCTTGCGAAGACGTATCGCAGCTTGCCCAGGAATTTGCGCGCCGTTACGGCTTTTAACGGCACAAACGTCACGACCATGTCATTCACGTTAGGAACGGCTTCATGAACTTCCGCTCATCTCTCGCCTGCACCTCGAGCGATATCGCCCGCTGGGGACTGCGCTCCGTCCTTAAGCGCCAGGGCGGCGTACTCCCCGGCCGCATCGCCATGAAGATTGACCCCGAGCTGCTAAGCGACCTCGCGGGCCTTGTCGACCGCAGCGTGGTGATCACCGGCACCAACGGCAAGACCACCACCTCCAACCTCATCGCCGATGCCGTTGCCGCCAGCGGCGCCACCGTGGTATGCAACCGCGCCGGCAACAACATGGAGCCGGGCGTGGTGGGCGCATTGCTCGAGGCGCGCGGCAACCTTAAGCGAACCGCCAGCAGCAAGCGCGTAGGCGTCTTTGAGTGCGACGAGCTCTACACGGTGCGCGTCCTGCCCAAGCTCAAGCCGACCTACTTTGTGCTGCTCAACCTGTTCCGCGACCAGCTGGACCGCTACGGTGAGATCGACCACACCCAGGACGTCATCGCCCACGCGCTGGAGCTTTCGCCGACAACGACGCTCATCTATAACGCCGACGACCCGCTGTGTGCCGCGATCGCCGCACGCGTTCCCAATGCAAGCATCGCCTTTGGCATCGACGGCGCCACCGACACCGAGTCTGACCGCATTAGCGACTCGCGCTTTTGCTCGCAGTGCAACGCGCCGCTGGAGTATGACTATGTGCAGTACGGCCAGCTCGGAGCCTATCATTGTCCTTCGTGCGGCTGGAGTCGCCCAGCGCTGCTCCGTCGCGTGACAGGCGTTGAGCTCACCTGCAACGGCTACGGCTTTGACCTGAACTTTGAACCCGATACCGACGCACCCGCAACGCACATCGCCACGCGCTACAACGGCCTATACATGGTCTATAACGTTGCCGCCGCCTTCTTTGCGGCGCGCGAGCTGGGCGTGGACGCGACACATCTACAGCCCACGCTCGATGCCTACGTCCCCGCCGGCGGACGCATGGGCCGCTGGGAGATCGCCGGCCGTACCGTCGAGGCAAACCTGGCCAAAAATCCCGTGGGCTTCGATCGCCAGATTCAGTCCATTAAAACGGCAGGCGGCAGGCTCTGCGCCTTCTTCCTGAACGACAACGACGCCGACGGTCACGATGTCTCGTGGATCTACGACGTCGACTTCGAGCGCATCGCCGACACCCCAGGGCTTGTCGCCTTTGCCGGCGGCACGCGTGCGCACGATATGCAGGTGCGTCTCAAGTACGCCGGCATCGACGCCGCCATCATCTCGAATATCGAGCAAGCAATCGGTGCCGTGGCGGACGAGGAGGCTGGCGATACTTTCTACGCCGTCGCCAACTACACGGCCTTCCCGCCACTGGTCAAGGAGCTCGACGATCTTAAGGGCACCGATGCGAGCTCGGTTGCCTCCCACGCCGCAACGCGCGCCAATGGCAGCGCTGTCCCCACCGATATTGCGCCGGTCGAGCTCTCGCGCCCGCTGCGCATCGTCTACCTGTATCCCGATGCTCTCAACCTCTATGGCGACGGCGGCAACGTCATTGTCCTCGAGCGCCGCTGCTCCTGGCGCGGCATTCCCGTGCGTGTAGACGAGGTCCGTATGGGCGAAACGCTTGATTTGACCGATGCCGATATCGTCATGATGGGTGGCGGCTCCGACCGCGACCAGCTAGCCGTGGCACACGAGCTGCTCGCCCAAAAAGACAAGGTCGCGGCCTATGTTGAGGATGGCGGCTCGCTGCTCGCTATCTGCGGCAGCTATCAGCTGCTCGGCCGTTCGTACTATATGGGCGAGGATCGCATCGAGGGCCTGGGCGTCGTTGCTGCTGAAACCGTGCGCGGCTCCGACCGCCTGATCGGCAACGTCGCCGTCAAGACCGACCTGGCACCCGAGCCCTTTGTGGGATTTGAGAACCACGGTGGCCGCACGCTTTTGGACGCCGAGGCCACGCCGCTCGGAACGTCCGTCGTCACGGGCACCGGTAACAACGGCGACGACGGCTTTGAGGGTCTGATCTACAAGGGCGTCATCGGCACGTACCTACACGGACCGGCACTGCCCAAGAACCCCGAGCTCGCCGACTGGCTCATCGCCCACGCTCTCGAGCACCGTGGCGATGCACAGACCACCGCCCTGCTGCCGCTCAAACCCCTCGACGACGCTTACGAGCACGCTGCCCACGACGCCGCAATGAAGCTCCTCCCCTAACGCCCCGCCACCACAAAGGGGACAGGCACCTTTGTGGTGGTTTTGATCTGCCACGTTTGTTTGTCTCGATCTGTAACATCTAGGCCGTTGAAAGTCGTCTTACTGTTACAGATTGAGATATTCGTCCCGACGCCCGCCGTCTGTCTCGATCTGTAACAGATAGAGCCGATTTGCCCGCCCAGATGTTACAGATTGAGATATTTGAATATCGGAATAGAAACCCACTCCTGTGTGGTGGTTTTTCAATCTGCCAACGATATGTGAACGGATAGAAAAGTCTGCTATACTCTTTCCCGCTGTCCCCATCGTCTAGCGGCCAAGGACGCCACCCTTTCAAGGTGGATATCGCGGGTTCGAATCCCGCTGGGGGCACCATTTGAAACGAGAAGCCCGTTACCCTTGCGGTGACGGGCTTTTTGCTATCCATGTGCCGGGATTCGAACCCGACAGGGTGCGGAGCTGAGGAAACGCGCAAGCGTTTTCCAGCGCAGCACGCAAGGAGCGGAGCGACGCAGCGGAAGCGGGCGGCGTCAGCCGCACGCGGACATCCCGCTGGGGGCACCAACTTTAAAATGTTCGAACCCGCCGGATGTAAGGTCCGACGGGTTCGTTCTTTTTGCCGTTATAAGACGAAAAGTACTCAACGCCCTTGCGCTAGATGAACAGCTCGCATTCTTTTCGCTCAGAGCAGGCTTTGCTCAACATCTTGGTAGCCGCAGAG
Source organism: Collinsella sp. (assembly GCA_036426035.1). GTDB lineage: Bacteria > Actinomycetota > Coriobacteriia > Coriobacteriales > Coriobacteriaceae > Collinsella. The sequence goes on along the minus strand of JAXJPE010000068.1, from coordinate 24,773 downwards.
AGCATGACGGGATTTACCGCGCGAGCGCCCCACGGACACACGGCAACGCAACGCATGCAGGAAATGCAGGCCTTTTTGTCCACCCGCTTGGGATCGTCTTTATCGATAGCGCCAACAGGGCACGCTGCGGCACAAGCCCCGCAAGCGGCGCACTCTTTTGTGGCCTTGGGCACCATACCGGCGCCCCCGGCCTTCTTATAGGGACGATTGCCCGGAATAGCCGGCTCAGAAGCATCTCCTGCAGATATCTTTTGCTGAATCTGATTCGCAAACCCAGCGAGCTGCACCGCGTCCTGTGGGTCTGGCCGACCGGCTGCAAACTGGCGAACAATAGAATGCTCGGCGATGGCAGAAACCGCCGCGATCACCCGAAAGCCCGCACCCTTTGCCGCATCCTCAAGCTCGACCAGCGTGTCCTCATACGCGCGGTTTCCGTAAACACAAACCAGAACCGCCTGCGCACCGTTTCCCCGCATCATACCCAAGCGCTCCGCAGCCACAGCCGGGACTCGCCCGCCATACGAGGGCACCGCGATCACGGCTACATCCTCTTTTGTCATCGCAACCGTGCGAAAACCAAGCCCGCTATCGGTCAGATCTACAGCAACGGTTTCCCCTTCCAACGCATTGGCAATGTAGCCAGACGCCCTTTCCGTTCCGCCGGTCGGGCTAAACACGATATCGAATACCCTCATCGGATCATCCTCCCCTTTATGAACAAACGCCCGAAACGTCCGCATGCCAAAACAGGTTACAACTTTTAAGATGCCCCGCGCGAAACGCTTGCTCGGCTGCAAGTTCAAAGCAGGTCAAAGCGGCAAAAAAGAAGGGGCCTCACACAGGCGAGACCCCTTCACACGCAAAATCAAACGTGTCTGTTACACATAGAACAGAATGTCGTCGTAGGTCGGGACCGGCCAGTAGTCGGCGGCCACGATCTCCTCCATGGCATCCACGGCGGCGCGCAGCGTATCCATAGCGGGAACGACCTCATGTGCATACACGTTGGCCTGCTCCTGGCCATCGAGAGCCTCGGCCTTCTGATGCACGGCGTCGAGCGCTTTGATGGAGTCGTTGATGGTGGTGATGCCGTTGCAGAGCTTGTTGAGCGTGTTCTGCTCGCACTGCATGGCGGCCTCGGCACCGGCGGCACGAATAGTCTCAAGGCCCTTAGCGACCTTGGTGGCATAGGCGGTAATGACCGGGCGATAGGTACGACGCGCCTCGCGAACCATCGTGGTGGCCTCGATGTTCATGAGCTTGTTGTACTTCTCGAGCTTGCAGTCGTAGCGGCACTGGGCCTCGGCCTTGGTCAGGACACCCGTCTCCTCAAAGAGCGCAATGGCCTTATCGGAAACAAAGGCGGGCAGGGCGTCGGCCGTGGTCTTGTTGTTGGCAAGACCACGCTTCTCGGCCTCGACGGGCCACTCGTCGGAGTAGCCGTCACCGGAGAACAGGATGCGCTGGTGGTCGGTCAGGACCTTCTTGCAGTACTCGAGCGCAGCGTCCTGGAACTCATCCTCGGGCGTACCCTCAAGCGCGTCGGCGAAGGACTTGAGCGACTTGGCCACGGCGGCATCGAGCACCAAGTTGGAGTCGGAGACGTTCTGCTCGGAGCCGCAGGCACGGAACTCAAACTTGTTGCCAGTGAAGGCAAACGGGGAGGTGCGGTTGCGGTCGGTGTTGTCCTGCATCAGCTTGGGCAGGGTATCGGCGCCCAGGTCGAGCACGCCGCGCGTGGCATGGACGGAAGCCTTGCCATCGATGATCTTCTCGACGACCTCGGTAAGCTGGTCGCCCAGGAAGATGGACATAATCGCCGGAGGAGCCTCGTTGGCGCCCAGACGATGGTCGTTGCCGGCCGAGGCAACGGAGGCACGCAGGAGCTCCTGATAGTTATCGACGGCCTCGATCACCGCGGTGAGGAAGACGATGAACTGCAGGTTGTCGAGCGGGGTGTCGCCCGGATCGAGCAGATTCTCGGACTCGGTGCCAAGCGACCAGTTGTTGTGCTTGCCCGAACCGTTAATGCCCTCGAAGGGCTTCTCGTGCAGCAGGCAGACCAAGTCGTGGCGGGAGGCGATGAGCTTCATCTTCTCCATCATGACCAGATTCTGGTCGATGGCCTCGTTGACTTCGCCATAGACCGGTGCGAGCTCATGCTGGCAGGGAGCAACCTCGTTGTGCTTGGTCTTGGCGGGAATGCCAAGCGCCCACAGTTCATCGTCCAGGTCCTTCATATAGGCCGAGACGGTGGGGCGGATAGCGCCAAAGTAGTGCTCCTCGAGCTCTTGGCCCTTGCAGGGAGCAGCACCAAAGAGGGTGCGGCCGGTGATGACCAGGTCCTTGCGCTTGCGGTAAGCATCCTTCTTGATCAGGAAGTACTCCTGCTCGTCGCCCACGGAAGGAACGACCTTCTTGGGGGTCTTGCCAAACAGCGCCAAAACGCGCTTAGACTCACGCGAGAGCGCGGTCATGGAACGCAGCAGCGGGGTCTTCTTGTCCAGGGCCTCGCCCGTGTAGGAGCAGAAAGCCGTGGGGATGCACAGGACATCGTCCTTGATAAAGGCGGGGCTAGTGGGGTCCCAAGCGGTGTAGCCACGGGCCTCGAAGGTAGCACGCAGGCCGCCGTTGGGGAAGCTCGAGGCATCGGGCTCGCCCTGGATGAGGTTCTTGCCCGTAAACTTGGTAATGGCGGTGCCGTCGTGGTTGGGCTCCAGGAAGCTGTCGTGCTTCTCGGAAGTAATGCCCGAAAGCGGCTGGAACCAGTGCGCGTAGTGCGTCGCGCCCTTGGAGATGGCCCAGACCTTCATGGCATGGGCAACGGCGTTGGCCACATCCAGGTCGAGCGGCTCACCGCCCTCGAGGGTTGCAGCAAGGCGCTTCCAAATGTCCTTGGGGAGGTAGTCCTTCATGACTTCCTCAGAGAACACCATGGTCCCGAAGCGGTCAGTAAGTTCGGCCATACGGAACTCCCTTCGTATCGGCACCGCGTGAGAAGCGGTGTTGATTACTAACGAACGAGTCATAGCTTAGACTCGCCGTGTTTCCGCGACATTACCGTTATGTTGCTGTCGCGAAACCAATCAATGAGGTTACCCTATCGAGGCGGCATTGCCACCCTCAACAGCCAATCAACTGCATAAATTGCAGACCTCTCCCCATGGTTTAAGAGTAGTCAATGATAGGATGGGGCTCTATTAACTGGTATTTCGCATCAGATACCATTCAATATAGCCCCATCCTACATTGACCGCTCTGTTATAGGAAATGCCGATAGCGAAGCATTTTCGATTGGTATCCCCAAATAGCGAGTGAAACTCCACCGCAGCGCAGTGGTGCTGTAGAATCCTTACAACACATCACGCTAATGTATCTAAAGGAGCACGATATGCGCGTCGACGAGGTTTTTAAGCAGGCAGCATCCCAGGGCACCGCGCCCGTTTCGTTTGAGATGTTCCCGCCCAAGGGCGAGCTGACCCTCGACACGGCCCGCGAGGTTGCTGGCAATCTGTGCAAGCTTTCGCCGAGCTTTGTCTCGGTCACCTGCTCGGCCGGTGGCTCGGGCAACGGTGCCACCACCGCCCCCATCGCGCATATGATTTCGAGCGAATTCGATACGCCCTCGGTAGCGCACCTCACCTGCGTGGGCCGCACCCACGCCGACATCGCCGCCAAGATCGACGAGTATCGCACCGCCGGCGTTGAAAACATCCTGGCCCTGCGTGGTGATCTTCCCGCCGGCGCGACCGAGGACGATAAGCCCGCCTCGGACTACGCCTATGCCCGCGACCTTATCCCCGAGCTCGTCGACGCCGGCTTTTGCGTGGGCGCCGCAGCCTACCCCGAGGGCCACATTGCCTGCGAGGATCTCAACCTCTCGGTCGAGCACCTCAAGCAAAAACAGGACGCCGGCGCGAGCTTCTTTGTGACGCAGCTCTTTTTTGATAACGAGTGCTTCTACCGTTTTCGCGAGCTTGCCGACAAGGCCGGTATCACCGTGCCCATTACCGCGGGCATCATGCCGTTTATGGGCAAGTCGCAGATCAGCCGCATGGTCTTTATGTGCGGCGCGTCGCTACCCTCCCCCGTCATCAAGATTCTCGCCAAGTACGAGAACGACCCCGAGAGCCTGCAGGCGGCCGGTGTAGATTATGCTGCTCGTCAGCTTTGCGACCTTAAGGAGCACGGTGCCGACGGTCTGCACCTGTACACTATGAATCGTCCTGCGATCGCCGCAACCATTATGGAGCGCCTGGGGTAATGGAAAAACCGCACATCGATACAGCTTTTGGTGAAGTGCCGGCCGACCTTGCGTCGCCGGCGCTCTACCGTATCGATGATGCCCACCATCCCCGCGTCGACCGTGCCGAGATGCTGCGCTACCTGGGCTACGGCGGTCAGCAGATTGAGCCCGAGCTGTCGCAGCGTATTGAGCTTGTCGTTGAGCGTCTGGAGCTGGACATTGAGCCCCGTGGCGTGCGCCGCGTATTTGCCATCGATGCCACGGGCGTGGACGAGCAGGGAGAGCCTTGCATTCGCTTGGTCGGTACCAACGTTGAGCTGCGTGGCCGCGACATCTATCGACATCTCAAAGACGCCCGCTTTGCCGCACTCATGGCATGCACCCTCGGCATGGAAGCCGAGCGTCGTCTGCGCACCACGGGAGCCCAGCAACCCCTAGAGGGAGCCGTGCTCGACGCCGCATGCTCTGCCTATGTAGAAGCCGCCGTCGAGCAGATGGACCAACAGGTCAAGGCTGCGGCCGCCGCACACGGACTCGCCGGTAACTGGCGCTTCAGCCCCGGCTACGGCGACTGCCCGCTTACGGCCCAGCACTCAATCGTGGCTGCGCTCAACGCCACGCGGCTCATCGGGCTTACCGTCACGCCGACCAGCCTGCTCATGCCCACCAAGAGCGTGACCGCGGTGATCGGTCTGTTTGATGGCAAGGTCCGCGACGCCCAGAGCCGCCCCACCTGCAATATCTGCCGCATGCGCGAGCACTGCCGTTTCCGCGCCGCCCACACCACCTGCTATTCCAGCCATTAGGAGCCCTCGATGTTTACTCCGCTTATCACCCATGATTCCGACGGTACCGCGCTGGCAGCGCCCGTCAATACTGCGCGTTGTAACGGCGCCACGTACAAGACGCGCACGATCGGCGACCTTCGCATTAAGGACGATCGCCTGCGCGCCGCCATCGAGGGCACGGGGCACCTGCTGTTCGATGGCGGCATGGGCACCATGCTGCAGGCGGCCGGCATGAAGGCCGGCGCCCTGCCCGAGCTGCTCAACTTTGAGGAGCCCCAGGTTATCACTGATATTCAGCGTCAGTACGTCGAGGCTGGCTGCGACGTAATCACCGCCAACACCTTTGGTGCCAACGCCCACAAGCTCGACGGTGCCGCCACCGTGGCAGATGTCTTTGCCGCCGCCGTCGCCTGCGCCCGCGCGGCCGGCGCCCACTACGTCGCCGGCGATATCGGTCCCATCGGCGCGCTGCTTCGCCCCTTGGGCACCCTGAGCTTCGACGAGGCCTATGACCTCTTTGCCGAGGAAGTGCGTGCCGGCGTCGATGCGGGTGTGGACCTCTTTATTATCGAGACCATGACTGACCTTGCCGAGATCAAGGCGGCGGTCCTCGCCTGCCGCGAGAACTCCGACCTGCCCGTCTTTGCCACCATGACCTTTGAGGAAGACGGCCGTACCTTCCTGGGAACGAGCCCCGAGGTCGCCGCCATCACCCTCGACGCCATCGGCGCCGACGTCCTGGGCATCAACTGCAGCCAGGGACCGGCCGAACTCAGAGGGCTCGCCGCACGCATGCTCACCGTTACGGACAAGCCCGTTATGGTGCAGGCCAATGCGGGACTGCCCCGCGTGGACGATGACGGCAATACCGTCTTTGACATCCAGGCACCCGAATACGCCGAGGCCGTCGCCGGCATGATTGAGGACGGCGTGAGCGTCGTGGGTGGCTGCTGTGGCACCACGCCCACGCACATGGCGGCACTTCGCACCCTCATCGACAACCACACGCCCAGCCCACGTCACCGCAAGCCCAGTATGTCGGTCACGAGCGCCCAGACGGTCGTGGACCTTCCCTGTGACGGCCACAAGATCGCCGTCATCGGCGAGCGCATCAATCCCACCGGCAAAAAGCGCCTGCAACAGGCCCTGCGCGACGGCGACCTAGACTACGTCGTGAGCCAGGGCATCAGCCAGCAGGAACAGGGCGCCGACATCCTGGACGTCAACGTAGGCCTGCCCGAGATCGACGAGGTCAAGATCATCCAGCAGGCGACCGAGCAGCTCCAGGGCTCCACGCTGCTGCCGCTGCAGATCGACTCCACCGACCCCGCAGCCGTCGAGGCAGCCGTGCGCCGCTACGCCGGCAAGCCCATCATCAACTCGGTCAATGGCAAACAGCAGATCATGGATGAGATCTTCCCGCTAGTCGCCCACTACGGCACCAACGTCGTCGGCCTCACACTCGACGAAGGCGGCATCCCCGATACTGCCGAGGCTCGCTTCGCCATCGCCGAGCGCATCGTGGCCGAGGCTGCCCGTTACGGCATCGGACCGGACCGCATCCTCATCGACTGCCTGGTCATGACCGCCTCGACCAACCAGCGCCAGGCCGAACAGATCCTGCGCGCCATGTCCCTGTGCAAGGAACGCCTGGGCGTCAAGTGCGCGCTCGGCGTGTCGAACATCAGCTTTGGCCTGCCTGCCCGCCCGCTGCTGGGCTCGGTCTTTTTGGCCGCCGCCTTTGGCGCGGGCCTCGATGCCCCCATCATGAACCCGGGCTCCAAGCGCTTTATGGATACCGTCTACAGCTATCGCGTCCTGAGCGTTGAGGACGAGGGCTCGACCGGATACATCGAACGCTACGCCGGCTGGACCGATCCGTACAAGATCGCCGCGAACCCGGCGGCGGCTCAGGTAGTATCGACCGACACCGCGCCCGCTGCTGGCACCGCCGGCACTGACAGCAACGACGACCCGATTCGTCGCATGGTCGTCTCGGGCCGCAAAGGCGAGATCGCGGCCGAGACCGAGCGCCTGCTGGCAGATCACGACGCCATGGACCTCATCAACAATCACTTTATCCCCGCCCTCGACGAGGTTGGCATCCTCTTTGACCAGGGCAAGTTCTTCTTGCCGCAGCTTATGGCCTCGGCCGAGGCCGCGCGCGTGGGTTTTGACACCATCAAGCGCCTGATGCCCGCCGGCGAGATTGCCGACAAGGGCAAGATCTGCGTGGCCACCGTCAAGGGCGACATCCACGACATTGGCAAGAATATCGTCAAGATGCTGCTCGATAACTACGGCTACACCGTCTTTGATCTGGGTCGCGACGTCGACCCGCAGGAGGTGCTCAAGACCGTCAAGGAACGCGACATTAAGCTCGTCGGCCTCTCGGCGCTTATGACTACCACGGTCGTCGCCATGGAGGAGACCATCAAGCTGCTTCATGCCGAGGTGCCAGGCGTCAAGATCATCGTAGGCGGTGCCGTGCTCACCCCCGAATACGCCAAGCAGATCGGCGCTGACTACTACGCCAAGGACGCCGCCGAAAGCGCGCGCATCGCCGAAGAGGTCTTTGGACAGTAACACAACGGAAACAACCGAGCACCAAAACGTGCCGCACGCGCCACGAGACGCGTGCGGCACGTTAGAATAGACAAGACTATGCTCGTTTTGGCAGATAGGAGTGCAAGGATGGCGATCACGCCCGCAGAAATCGCGGAAACCCGCGGCATGGTCGAGGAGCAGAACCTCGACATCAGGACCATCACCATGGGTGTTTCGCTCATGGGTTGCGGTGACGAGAACCTCGACCGCATGTGCACGAAGATCTACGACCACGTGACGCACACGGCTGAGCACCTGGTCGAGACCGCCGAGAACCTCGAGCGCGAGTACGGTATCCCCATCGTCAACAAGCGCGTTTCTGTCACCCCGGTGGCACAGATCGCCGCGTGCTGCAAGGATGAGGACCTCACCCCCATCGCGCATGCCCTCGACCGCGCGGCCGAGACGCTCGGCATCGATTACCTGGGCGGTTTCTCCGCACTCGTCCAGAAGGGCATCGGCGACGCCGACCGCCGCGTCATCCAGTCCATCCCCCAGGCGCTTGCCACCACCAGCCGCGTCTGCTCCAGCGTCAACGTCGCCAGCCTGCGTGCCGGCATCAACATGGACGCCGTGCTCATGGCGGCTCAGACCATCATCGATGCCGCCAAGCTTACGGCAGACGAGGATTCCGTTGGCGCCTCCAAGTTTGTCTGCTTTGCCAACATGGTCGAGGACTCCCCGTTTATGGCGGGCGCCGTCCACGGCGGTGGCGAGGCCGACGCCGTCATCAACGTAGGCGTCTCGGGCCCCGGCGTTATGGCGGCAGCCCTGGAGACGCTGCCCGATTCCGCATCGATGATGGAAGTCGCCGAGAAGATTAAGCAGACCGCCTTTAAGATCACCCGTGCCGGCGAGCTCATGAGCCGCGAGGCCGCCCGTCGCCTGGGTGTCGAGAAGGGCATTGTCGACCTGTCGCTGGCTCCCACGCCCGCCATCGGCGACTCCGTCGCGCGTATCCTCGAGATCATCGGCGTGGGCACCTGCGGTGGCCCCGGCACGACCTGCGCGCTCGCCATGCTCAACGATGCCGTCAAGAAGGGCGGCGTCATGGCCAGCTCCAGCGTGGGCGGTCTCTCGGGCGCCTTTATCCCCGTGTCCGAGGACGCCGGCATGATTGCTGCCGTCGAGGCCGGCGCACTTTCGCTCGAGAAGCTCGAGGCCATGACCTGCGTGTGCTCCGTTGGCCTGGACATGATCGCCATCCCCGGCGACACCCCAGTCGAGACCATCGCCGGCATCATCGCCGACGAGATGGCCATCGGCGTCATCAACAACAAGACCACGGCCGTGCGCGTGATTCCCGCTATCGGCAAGGGTGTGGGCGACTGCGTTGAGTACGGCGGTCTGTTCGGCCGTGCGCCCATCATGCCGGTGAACCCCAACGCCGGCACCGTGCTTGCCCACCGTGGTGGACGCTTCCCGGCTCCGCTGAACTCGCTGAAGAACTAGCCCAGGGATACGAGGCGAGGAGCCCCGGGGAGGGCAAATATATAAGGTCGCCTGCTCGGACAGTCCTGACTCGCACGGAGAGCACATTAAGTGCTCTCCGGCTCGTGCGGAACTCGCGATCGACCTTATATATTTGCCCTCCCCGGGGCTCCCGCACAACGGGACCTCAGTTGGGTTCTATCCCGGTTGCAGTTGCTTCGCTCCTGTACCACTCGGCTGGTGCGGCGGTTTGGCATTGGAACGATTCTTTTTCTGATATATGCTGGTTGCGGCTCTTCTTTTGGGAGGAGTCGTTTTTTTGTTGTGAGGAGGATGGCCCGTGGCTGATGGGGATGCTCGTTCTGGGCTGCTTTCTGCGGATTGGAATGGCGAATGGATGCGCCTGCAAGCTGGTCGGCGGCCGGCTGATGATTCTTTTGAGTGGGATAAAAGGGCTCGGCATTTTCGGCCACTTGAGACTGCTCCGTATGCCCGGGACTTTATGAAGCTGTTGGCGTTAAAGCCTGGTGAATCCGTGCTTGATATGGGGTGTGGGGCTGGGTCGATTGCTATTCCGCTTGCTCAGGCTGGACATCCTGTGATTGCTGCTGACTTTTCCCCTGCTATGTTGGGCACGCTTGATGCTGGCATTGAGTACTATGGACTCGAGGATCGCATTACACCGCTTGAGCTTGCTTGGGATGATGACTGGGATTTGGTTGGACCGGTCGCGAAAGCGGTAGATGTTGCCTTTGCCAGTCGCTCTGTCACCACGACCAACCTAAAAGGCGCACTTGCCAAGCTTGATCGAACGGCTCGTCGGCGTTGTGCCGTTACGATGGTCGCCAACTCGAGCCCGCGTTATGACCTGCACTTGATGAATGCCATCGGCGCCTCGGTTACCTGCAGCAATGGTTTTGTGTACGCCTTTAACATCCTTATTCAGATGGGTGCACTGCCACAGGTCACGTATTTTGAATCACCCCGCCGCGACACCTTCGATAGTCTCGAGGCAGGCGTGGCAGACTTTTCTCGCATGCTCGAGCACGGCAACGAGGACAAGATCGACCGCCTGCGCAACTATATCGCCCACCACATGATCGAGAACCCGCATGCCGGTGAGCCGGGATCCAAGGGCGTACCGCAGGGACGCTACATGCTCGACCACATCCGCAAAGTCCGATGGGCGTTTATCGCCTGGGAGCCGGTCTCCGTACCCCGCCCGTAGCCCATCTAAAGCTTGCATCGTCTTCCCGCCCGGCATCCGCATTCTTTGCGAACTGGGCAAACGCGCTCCACACCACGCCGTTCCTGCGCTATCGTGGGACAGCTCACGTAGATTAAGGCCCCATTGCGGGGCGCCCCATACATAGAAAGCGAGAACCCATGGCACTGACAGGAGCCCAGGTCAAGCAGCTTCGCAGCATGGCCCATCACCTCAACCCCGCCATCATCATCGGTAAGTCCGATGTCAACGAAGGCACCGTCGAGCAGACGGTCGCCTACCTGGAGAAGCACGAGCTCGTTAAGTGCTCCGTGCTGGACGGCTCCAGCCTTTCTGCCCGCGAGGCCGCCGAGGAGCTCGCCGAGCGCTGCCACGCCGACGTCGTTCAGGTTATCGGCCGCAAGTTCTCGCTGTATCGCGAGTCCTCGCGCAAGGATATCGAGAAGATCAAGCTCGTCTAAAACCGACTGGCCATACCGAGTAGTCTGCGGGCGTCCGAGTGATTCGGGCGCCCGTTTTTTATCGCTCGACAAGCACGCGCTTGAGCCTGCCTTCGACCAGGCGCTCATACAGGCGCCTTGTCTCGGGCTCGGGCACGCCTTGAACCTGCTCTCGCAGGTGGTGCATGTGGCCGCTGTATAGCTCGACAACATCGCGGCGTCGTCCCGCCGCACCGTAAACGCGCATGGCACAGCGAACCATGTCCTCGCGCGCAGTCTCTTGGCGAAGCCCCGATTCAACGAGCCAAATTGCCGATTGCAGGTCATTTTCCTCGAGAGCGGCATTCGCTCCCCTAATCATGCAGTCGATGTACTTGGATTGCATAATGTGGCGCATGCGCGTAAAAAACGTGGGGTTGCAACCGGTGGGAACATACAGCGGCCCCGCGTAGAGCTGCTCAACCTTAAGACAAAGCTCAACCAGGTGAGGGCCTCTCGCGCCCATACGGTTTCCCAGGATCTCGCGGCTCAGCTGGTCAAAGAGCCTTACATCGGTCTTAACGTAGTCGCCGTTGAGCCCTATGCACTCGTTTTGGATGAGCACGCACGACTTGCCATCCGGCGTTGGACCCAAAGCCGAGCGCAAGCGCGATACCGTCGAATACAGATTGTTGCGCGCGGCGCTAAACTCGGCATGGGGCCACAACTCCATGGCGATTGTCTCGCGGTCGACCATGGCATCCATGCCCAACGCGAGCCGCTCGGCAAGTGTTGCCGCCTTTTTGCGACGCCACATCTTATCCGTGATGGGAAAGCCGTCGCGCTCGGCGCGAAATGTGCCAAACATGCGCATCTCAATATGGCCGATCGTATCGACAGCCTTAACCTCGCCCGCCTGGAACAGGTGCTCGCTTTCGCCCTCAAAATCATCGCGTAGTGAATACCGCGACAGCTCACGCACCGGAAGCTTCTTGCGAATCCTGACGGCAGGCTCGCCCAGACAGTGCATCGCAAGACGCGCAAATAGCCGATACGATGGGTCTAAAATCCCCGAGCGATTCATAGACATCCAGGCGGCAAGATCGCTATCGCGGCCCGCAGCGGCCAGGTGCAGCGCCACGATCCAGGCTTCTGAGCCACCGACCTGCGTCTTGCTAATGTCGAGCAGCTCCGCCTCTTCGCGAACCGATACCAGCGACGTATTGCGCAGGTACGCCACGCGCTCCAGCAGCAACGCGTTTTCGCGCATGTACGCAATCGATTCGTCGGCGAGCTTGAGCACCTGAACCGCACGGAACTTCGCGTTGACCGGCCGCCCCTCCGCCAGCGATTGCCAACCCTCCAGCAATAACCCAAACAGCTGAATTTGATTGTCACGAACACGCACCGCAAAGCGGTCGAGCTCGCCAAACGCCACATCGTCGGTCACGGGCAAGCCCGCGAGCAGGCGCCGCGCGGCCAGCACCATACGCAGCCAAATGGATGGCGCCTTAAGCCCGCGGATATCGAGCGCCTCGAGTATCTGCGCCATCTTGTCATCGCGCTCGTCGGGTTTAGCAAACGAGCCGTCGAACAGCTCCACCAGCATATGGTCGGCCTGTATGAGAATCCCCGCGATGTCGAGCTCGCAATCATAGGCTTTGCACGCCTTGAGCTTCGCGAGAACATTGCCGTCTTCCGCTCGCTCGGTTAGGTGGCGCTTGACCTCGATATGCGCGGACAGCATGTCGAGCACCTCGCAGGATGTCTGTTCTTGCACAACAGGGTTGGCGGGAAGCCCCAGGTCATTGTCGCCATAAAAGGCGATGGTGAGCGCCTGGGCTATTTTCCAGGTAGCGGGATCGACCTCGCGGGCCGCCTGGTCACCCGCACGTTCGATAACGGACGCCATATACCTTGCTAGCTTTGTATTGCACACGCTGACAGCCGCCAGATACACGCCGAGTGCCTCGGCGGGTGCCGGCTCTTGCTCCTGCTTTTCCGCATTGATCATCGCCGACGCCGCACGGCAAATGTCCCCTCCGTGCCCGGTCAGGGCAAGATCGGCCCCATACTGCCCGGCAAGTTCCAATACCACATGGCGGTCCAAGAACGCGTCGGCCAGGTCCATAGCCAAATCGCATCGGCCCGCCTTGATCAAAATGCGAGCAGCCCGCGATACAAGTTCGGGACGGATCTCGGCAACAAGCTTTCGCAGCCTCAGGCGCGCGTTGTCCTTAGCGCCCAAACACCTAAAGGTGCGATCAGACGGATCCACGCCAAAAATCGGATAATCGCGCACAAAGATGGACTGGTCGACCATCGAAAGCCTCACGCCGCACGCCTCTAGCTCCGCAATGCGGCCCTCGCCCATCAGCACCATCAAACAGGCAACGGTAAACAACAGGTTGTTCTCGAGCGATGCGAGATCGGCCAGCGCCGCACCGTACACGTTGACGATTTCGTTCTCGAGCAACCCGGCAACATCGCCCTGTCCATACATTCCCGTCTGCAGGGCAGATACCAGCTCGGGTACACCCTGTGTGAGCCGATAGAAATCAAGCGATGTGCTGATTGAGAACGTCGTGGCCCATGACGAATACTCATAGGCGTGCACCTTGAGCATCTGCGCATTGACTTTTACAGAATCGCCCAGCCCGTGGATAAGCAATCGGTTGGAGGGGCGGCAGGCAATAAAGACCCCCGTCCCCGTAGCACGTAAGCTGCGGATTCGATCGATGAGATCCTCGGTTTCGTGCTGCTCGAGATTGGGCACGTTGTCGATCGCAACGAGCGAATGAGGTTTGTCCTTAAGCTCATCGGCGACAACCTCGAGCTGCATAAAGAGCTCGCGTCCAATCGCGCGGTCGGCCTCGATAATCCGAACCGGCCCTCGCGTGGGGTCCGATTTAACCTCCTGCACGTATTGCAGCAACACCGACGTCTTACCAAACCCATCGGGCGCGTAGAGCAAAACAATTCCCGCCTTGCGCCCTTTAACGATGAGCTCGTTCATCAAGCGATCGCGCCGCACCATATAGCCGCCGCCCGTCGGCATCAACTCGAGGTCGTCCGTATTGCCCAGATCGTTTACCATGCTTGCTCCTCAACTCGACCATATGGACACCGTAGCTGCAGGACCATATGAGCCGCCCCGTGAATAGCGCGACTTAGAGTTTTTAATTGTCTGCCGGTACGTGTTTGGCAAGTTTTTGTACAGCGAGGCCCGATGGTAACTTATCCCCCGACCAATAGGTCTTTGCGCAGGTCAATGCGCTTGCCAGCATGTCCCATCCCATTTGCAGTGTAGCGCAGTCGGCTATTTTTATTTGAGTTGCGCAACTCGCCTACTCCTCGCTACCGCCTGCGACTCTATGGTGGCAAATGTGCATAGAATCTGCTATAGAATGAATCACAAAAAATTAAAACCCTCCAGTCAAGCACGCGGCAAGGTTTCCGTCATGTATACGCCACGGCGTATGTCCACTAAAAAGGCCCCCGCAAAGCGAGGCCTTTTGAGAAACTATGTAAGATCGCTTGATCGCGTTACTCGCAGAGCGAAAGAGCGGCCTCGTCAGCAACGACAACGCAGTTGGTGTGCAGCTGCAGGATCGAAGCCGGGCATTTGGGCGTAACCGGACCATAGCACATATCGTGCACGGCCTGAGCCTTGGCCTCGCCGTTGGCGACAACCAGGATCATGCGGGCATACATGATGGTCTGGGTGCCCATGGTGTAAGCCTGACGGGGCACGTCATCGATGCTGTCGAACAGGCGGCTGTTGGCCTGAATGGTGCTCTCGGTGAGGTCGACGCAGTGCGTGCCCTTGGAGAAGTGGTCATCGGGCTCGTTAAAGCCGATGTGACCGTTGTTGCCAATGCCGAGCAGCTGCAGATCCGGGTAACCGGCGGCAGCGACGATCTTGTCGTACTCGGAGCAGGCAGCGGCGGCATCGGGGTTGGAGCCATCGGGCACGTGCGTGTTGTTCAGATCGATATTGATGTGATCGAAGAAGTTCTTGCGCATAAAGTAGTGATAGCTCTGGGGATCGTCGTGCGAAAGACCACGATACTCGTCCAGGTTATAGGTGCTGACCTCGGCAAAGTCAATGTCGCCCTTCTCGTACCAAGCAGCGAGCTGTTTGTAAGCGCCAATCGGGGTGGAGCCGGTGGCAAGACCCAACACGCAATCGGGCTTGAGGATAACCTGAGCCGAGATGATATTAGCGGCCTTGCGGCTCATATCCTCGTAGTCTTTAGCTTTAATGATTTTCATTACGCGTCCTTTCTCGTACAAGAGAGGCAAGGCTCCCCTTACAAGCACTTGCCCGCGGCCCGCGTCGGCCGCAACCAACGTGTGCGGCCACCAGGGCGAGGTCGCGTAATATATGTGTCTCGTGTCTAACCGCGTCGAGGCCCCTGCCCGTCCACGGTGACCCAAAGCTGTTTAGCTTCGGACAATCCCCATCTTGCCACGGAGGGCGCCCTCTTTCAAGGGCGCCCTCCGTAAACGTGATTGAATTGTAGGCTAAAGGCCAAGCGGAGCGACTAGCGCTCGCGAGCAACGATGAGCTGGTCCATCTCCTCGACATGCTCGCCAACGGAGCCCTTGATGCTCGAGAACTCAACAGAGTTGCACACCAAGATGGGAACCGTCACATCGTAACCCTCGGCAGCAATTGCCTCGCGATCGAACTCGATGAGCACGTCGCCCTTATGGACGACATCACCCACCTGTGCATGCACGCTAAAATGCTTGCCCTCAAGCTGGACAGTGTCCAAACCAACATGGATGAGCACGTCTAGACCATCGACCGTGTTGAGCGCAACGGCGTGACCCGTGGGAAAAATGGCCTCGACCTTGGCGTCTGCCGGCGCAATCACACGCGTGCCGGTAGGCTGAATCGCCACGCCCTGACCCAAAAGGCCGGTGGCAAACGTCTGGTCTTTGACCTCGGACAACGGAATGACGTCGCCCGAGATGGGAGCATCCAGCGTAAGGACTCGACCACGCATACCAAAAGACCTCAGGACTTTAGTGAACATGCTCCCCCTCGGACATACCAATCAATCAAAATAGCTTTAACAGTTTACCACTTGGCACCCGTTTTTGACCATTAGGGAAGTTCGCGCTTGACAACCTCGACGATGTCGTCAACCACACGCTGAGTCAACTCGTGCGTCTCGGCCTCGGCCATCACACGGACCAGCGGCTCGGTGCCACTCGGACGTACCAGAATGCGGCCGCGACCGTTGAGCTCCTTCTCGGCGGCAGCGACAGCGTCCCAAATGGGCTGACAATCGTCCAGGCCGGCCTTATTGTCGGAATGTACGTTGACAAGTACCTGCGGGTACTTCTTCATGATACCGGCAAGGTCGGTGAGGGTGCGGCCGGTGCGCTTGAGCACGGCCAGAAGCTGCAGGGCCGTCACCAAGCCGTCGCCGGTGGTGTTGTGCTCCAGGAAGATGATGTGGCCGGACTGCTCGCCGCCGATGACGGCACCGTCCTCGAGCATACGCTCAAGAACATAGCGGTCGCCCACGGCGGTCTGGACCATCTCGAAGCCCTGCTCCTTCATGGCGATGGAGAAGCCTAGGTTGCACATAACGGTCGAGACGATCTCGGAGTTGGCGAGCTTGCCGCGAGCGGCCAAGTCGGAACCGCAGATGGCCAGGATGTAGTCGCCATCGATCTCGTTGCCCTCGCTGTCCACGAACAGCACGCGATCGGCGTCGCCATCGTGGGCCAGGCCGATGTCGGCGTGGGTACGCAGTACGAGCTCACGCAGGGGCTCAAGATGAGTGGAGCCGCACTCGACGTTAATGTCGGTGCCGCAGTAGTCGGTGTTGATGGCATGGACCGTGGCGCCCAGGCGCTGCAGTGCGGCGGGCGTGGTCTGGCAAGAAGCGCCGTGGCCGCAGTCGACGGCAACAACCAAGCCGTCGAGCTTAAGGCCGTCGAGCGTGTTGATGGCATGATCGACATATGCCTTGCGGGCGTCCTTCATCTTGATGATGTGACCCACACCGGCGCCGGTCGGCAGCGTGTCGGCAGCCATGGCCTCCTCGGACATGACCCAGGCGCTGATCTCTTCCTCGACAGCATCGGGAAGCTTCATGCCCTTGCGGCTAAAGAACTTGATGCCGTTGAACTCCGGCGGATTGTGCGAAGCAGAGATGACGATGCCGCCGTCGAGCTCGTTTTGGACGGTGAGCAGCGCCACGGCCGGCGTAGGGATAACGCCGCAGCAGTGCGGTCGGCCGCCCTCGGCCATAATGCCGGCGGTCAGAGCACTCTCGAGCATGGTGCCCGAAAGACGCGTGTCACGGCCGATGCAAATGTCCGGACCAAGGAACTTGGTCGCCGCACGGCCAAGACGAAACGCGAGGTCGCACGAGAGGTCGGCGTTGGCGACGCCGCGGACGCCATCGGTACCGAAGATGTTCTGGGGCATAGGATCGCTCCTTCCCAAGTGGGCAAAACGCAGTCGCCCACCCTAGTCGAAAAAGAAAAGCGGGACCCGCCGAGCAATCGGCAGGCCCCGCTTGTACATTGTATCTCGAAAGGAGATAAAACCTTAGCGCTTGGAGAACTGGGGAGCGCGGCGGGCCTTCTTGAGGCCGTACTTCTTGCGCTCGACCACGCGAGCATCGCGCGTAAGGAAACCGGCCTTCTTGAGGTCAGCACGGTAATCGCCAGCGTTCAGAAGAGCGCGAGCGATGCCCAGGCGCAGAGCGCCGGACTGACCGGAGATGCCGCCGCCATCGCACAGAGCGATAACGTCGAACTGACCGGCGGTGTCGGTCACCTTGAAGGGAGCAAGGGCGTTCTCAACGAGCTGATGACGGCCGAAATACTGCTCGGCGTCACGCTTGTTGATGGTCACCTTGCCGGTGCCGGGGACGAGACGGACGCGGGCGACGGCGTTCTTACGACGGCCGGTACCCTGGTAGACAACGGTGTTCTCAGCCATCTTTAAGCCTCCAGCTCAATCTTCGTGGGGTTCTGGGCAGCGTGCGGATGCTCGGCACCAGCGTAGACCTTAAGCTTGGTCATCTGGGCACGGCCGAGGGTGGTCTTGGGCAGCATGCCGCGAACGGCGCGCTCGATAACCTTCTCCGGGTGCTTCTCCATAGCCTGGCGGAAGCTCTCAGCCTTGAGGCCGCCGTTGTAGCCGCTGTGGCGATAATAGGTCTTCGTGTCGGCCTTGTTACCGGTAAGCTGGACCTTATCGGCGTTGATGACGACAACGAAGTCGCCGCAGTCGCTGTTGGGCGTGAACTGGGGCTTGTTCTTACCGCGCAGGATCATTGCGATCTGGGTGGCAAGACGGCCCAGGACAGCACCATCGGCGTCGACGAGAACCCAGTTGCGCTGGACCTCGCCCTGCTTGGCGTAGTGAGTCGATTTCGAAATCACTTAGACTCCTCCATGTACAGTACGTGTTGTTACAGAGATTCACGGGGCTCTGCAAGTAACCCGTCCATATTACCCCGCTCGCCGCCCGAGTCAACAGGTATTTTGGTTCTGACCAGACTTTCTGCACATGTCGTCCATGGGTCATGACGTCGCGACACTAGCGCTCGACAAATGCCTCGATATCTCCCAGCAAGCGCTTTGCCTCCTGGCGGCCCTGAATATACAGGTCGAGGAGCTTTGCTGGATCGTGCTCAACGTGGCCGACCTCGACCGGCTTTTGCGGAGCAACGACCAGTGCGCGGCCCTCGCGCTCATACTTCCACAGATGCATGCGCTGGATGTTATAGCGGTCGTGGCGCGTCTCGATAGCCTCGAGCAGGTAGGGGTAGTCGGCATAGCGGGCGCGCGCGGCGGGCATAAACTCGTAGGGCTTTTTCTCGTACGAGCGGTCCTGCGTGACAATGACAACCGCGCGATCGAAGCCCGCCTCCTCGAGCACATGCTCGATGGGAACCGAATCGGCTACGCCGCCGTCGACGTATTTGTGCCCGTCAATCTCGACCGGCGGCGTCACCAGCGGCAGCGACGTCGAGGCGCGAACAGCGTCGAGGTCAAGTACGGCGCTTTTGACCGGCAGGTACGTGGCGGTTCCAAAAAGCATGTCCGTCGCGACGGCGTACATCTCGATGGGGCTCGCGTCGAACGTCTCGTTGTCAAAGGGATCCAGGCGGTCCTGGACATCGTTGAAGATAAAGTCGTAGCCAACGATAGAGCCCGTGGACGCAAACGATGCGGCGCCCATGAAGCGGCTATCGTTGCAGAAAGCCAGGTTGATGCGGTTGGCACGGCCGATTTGGTGCGACTTGTAGTTCACGCCGTTGAGGGCGCCGGCCGATACGCCATATACCGCCGGAATCTCGACGCCGGCCTCCATGAGAACGTCGAGCACGCCTGCGGTAAATTGCCCGCGGAAGCTGCCGCCCTCCAAAACGAGCGCGACCTTGCCGGCGTTCTTTACCTTATCTTCTGCAGTCATATTGACCTCCTGCGATTGCGTTTTGGCTTTCTTCTACCCAGTTTTGGAATGGAGGGCGCATAGGTTTTGGAGTTGAGGAGATGGAGCGGAAAGCGCGTCCCGTTCTGAGGGGCGATTTCGGGATGGACTTTCCGCCTGGGCTGCCATTGGGAAAGCATGTCCCACTCTACGGCTCGATTCCGGGTCGCGGTTTCCGTTTGAGGCGTCATCCGGAAAATGTATCCCATTCCGAGCTTAGATTCCGGGATGCGGTTTCCGTTTGAGACACCATCCGGAAACCACGTCCCAGTCTGAGTGTGGATTCCGGGACGCGCTTTCCGCCTGGGCCGCCATTGGGAAGCGCGTCCCACCCTGCGTTGCCGTAGCGTTTTCCTAACGCTCGCGCCCTGCACAGAGTTCGATTCTCCGCGGTACGGGGCTTGCGTTGAAGTGGGGCATGGGCAGCCGGAGCTCAATCGGCATCGTATCTATATGTGGTCGAGGCTTTGCGCGGAGAATCCGCGTATTTGCTTCGCAAATCCGCACCGGCTTCAGCCGCCTGCCGGCGTCCTCGCCCGCTCGCTACAAACGCTCCGCGTTTGCTTAACGCTCGCGCCCTGCACAGAGTTCGATTCTCCGCGGTATCTATAGGTAATAAAAAAGCAGGTAGAGACACTTCTCTACCTGCTTGTAACTATTGGTGGAGGCGCGGAGAATCGAACTCCGGTCCACGAAAGCCCCCTGATTGGCATCTCCAAGCTCAGTCGCTGGTTTTGTCTCGGACGCTTTGCGCGCAGCGACACGCTCGCGGCGTCCTAATCGGTTCGGTCTTAGCCTGCGCCATACCGATTACGTGCGCAGGAGCATTCCCCTAAAATGACGTCGCGCCGGTGTCGGGGAAATCACCGGGTTGACGCGCCGCTATAAACTAAGCAGCGAGAGCCATAGGCTCAAAAGAAGAGTTGTTGTCAATTCAATTTGACGGTACCCCTGTTTAACGAGGCGAGGAGACCTCGGCTTGCTTCCTCTCTCAGAGCTATCGTGTCGAAACCAGTCGCCCCCGAATGTCGGGAAAGTCTGGATGGTATTGGGCACGAGCACCCAACACCCGTCGACTTTTCAAAGAACATACGGGGCGAGCCCCGCTTGTGGAGTGTTATCTTACCACGTTCTGAAAGCGGACAGCTGTTCTATGCACGAGCTGTGAAGACCCCAATGTGCGCTGCACTTCGCACTTTTGCTACCGATCGCGTCACGTATATTTTCGCCAAGCAAAATTGACCCGTCGAAAGGACCGTTATGGATACCAAGCAACAACTCGTCAATGCCCTCGCAGGCATGGGCTCAACCATTACCGAAGCTATGGATGTCATCGAGGGCTTTGTCCCCTGCGGACATCCCGCCCTCACGGTATCGAACGCACTCGTCGCGCTGGACGCTGACGATGATGCTACTCTCGCCCAGCAGCTTGAGACCGTCGAGGGCTTTATCGACCACGTGAGCGAAAACCGCGGAGTGACCGCCTACCACGACCTCACGGTCGAGCTCGTGGGCTCCAAGGCCGATCTGCTCGCAGCAATCCGCGAGGTAGGCGCCCTTATGCAGACCGCAGGCGTCAAGAACACCCAGGTCAACGAGTGGGTCTACCGCAGCCTGGCAGCACTCGACAGCTCCGACGAAAAGGCAGCCGAGCAGCTCGCAGAAAGTCCCGCCATTAAGGCCGAGCTTTTGTAAATAGAAGACGCGGGCCCCTTGGCGCATCGTCGTCCAAGAGGCCCGCAAACAGTTAGCGTCAACCGATAGCCGCGCCGCCGCGTTCGGCCAAAGCAAGAATCGGCATCATTTGACGAGGTGTCTTTGCTGCAAGATCGGCATGTTCGAGCAGTTTGCGATCGTTGGTCACCAAGTAATCGACCTGCGCGCGCTTGCACGCGGCGAGTACCAAGTTGTCCTCGTAATCGCGATGGAGCGACAGATATTTGTCGGCTAGCCACAGATCGGATGCATCAGCGCCCACGGCCATAGCGTTTTCGGTCATATTCCGAACAAACGCCAGCGCCGCATCGCCAATCGCGCGGGCAGAAGCCTCGTCGAGCGCTCCCCCGCTGGCAAGAACGCTACGCTTTAGCTCGTGTTGGACAACGTACAGTACGTCCTTAGCGATATGCACCGGGAAGAACAGCAACGCCCCCGTCTCCGTCGCCTGCCCAATAAACGCACGCGCAGCAAGCGACTCGGCATGGTCGACGCAAAACGAATCAACCCATACGTTGGCGTCCACCATTATTTTGAGGGGAGCCCCGCTCACAGGATCATCCCCTTTTGGCGATAGCGCTCGTCCATGGCTTCGGAATAGATTGCGTCCCAATCGCGATCGTCGGACACAGGCGACGTAGCGATGCCCATGTCCGCGTAAAGCTGATCCGCCGCCGCCCATGATGCGGCGAACGGCGTATCGGGCGCGATGGTCTGCTGCCGGTCATCGACGGCCGCAAGCACTTCCTCGCACTGCCCGCCACCCTGCGCGACCTTGGCCACCACCTTTTTGATGAGCTCGGGCAGCGACCCGCCCGAAAGCCGCAGCGCCTCCTCGGCACGGTTCTTGACCTGGCGATCTACGCGAACGTTCACCTGCGCCATGCCGCTAACAGAACCCACGTTGATCCTGCTCCCTTCAATTGCTAGCATCGCTAGCAACACTATATAGAGAAGCTAGCAAATGGTCAAATGCAAAAGGCCTGCGCCCGGACGACACCGATGCCGTCTGGGCGCAGGCCAGATAACGTGGGCGAACGCGTCTGCTAACGCAGATACGCTTTCGCGTTGCCCAAGCTGTACGCAATCGTCGAGCCGTTGTGCAGCAGCGATGACGCTTGCGGGGTAATCGCGCCGGTAATGCCCAGTGCCAGGAGCGCCGAGTTGGTGAGCATCACCTTAGAATAGGAGCTCGTCAGACGATCAACGAGGCCCTGGCTCATGCGGCGCAGACGCACGATCGCGGCAAGATCCGTATCGGTCAGGATGATATCGGCGACCTCCTTGGCGATGTCGCTTCCGCCACCCATGGCCAGACCCACGTCAGCCAAGCCGAGCGCCGGTGAGTCGTTGACGCCGTCGCCCACCATGGCAACATGGCGCCCCTCGCTCTTAATGCGCTCCACATAGGCGTACTTGTCCTCGGGCAGCAGTTCGGCCTTAAACTCGTCGACACCCGCCTCACGCGCAATGCGCTCGGCCGTTCGCTCGGAGTCGCCCGTAAGCATAACGACATGCTTGACGCCCAGCGCATGCAGGTCGGCAATGGCCTCGCGCACGCCGGGCTTGAGCGGATCCTCGATGCCGAGCACGCCCACGACCGTGCCGTCGACCGCCAGGTACAGCGGCGACAAGCCCTGCATCTGAGACTCGATGCGCTCCTTGATGTCGGATTCGAGCTGTGCGCCCTCATCCTCGAATACAAAGTGCGCGGAACCGATGATGGCGCGACGCCCTTCGATGGACGAAGCGATGCCGTGTGCCACGATGTACTCGACGGCGGCGTGGCGCTCGCGATGCTCGAGCTCGCGCTCGCGTGCCGCATTGACCACGGCGCGTGCCACTGGATGCGGGAAATGCTCCTCCAAGCAAGCGGAAAGGCGCAGGACCTCGTCCTCACTCCAGCCATCGGTGGTGAGCACGCAAGCCAGGCGCGGCTGCGCCTCGGTCAGCGTGCCGGTCTTGTCAAAGACAATGGTATCGGCCTTGGCAAACGACTCAAAGTACTTGGCGCCCTTGACCATCACGCCCATCTTGGCAGCATCGCTCATAGCGGTCATGACGGCAACGGAACCCGTGAGCTTGAGTGCGCACGAGTAGTCGACCATCAGCGCCGCCGAGGTCTTAATGAGGCTACGCGTGGTGAGAGCGACAAGGCCCGCGAGCAGGAAGTTCCACGGGACGATCTTGTTGGCGAGGTCTTCCATGTGCGACTGGCCCTCAGACTTGAGCGAGTCGGCCGCCTGCACGAGCGAGACAATCGAGCGCAGCTTGGTCTGAGTCGTGTTGGCGCGCACGCGCACCAAGATGCTGCCGTCCTCGACGACAGTTCCAGCAAACACATCGTCGCCTGCGCTGCGCTCGACGGCAAGCGGCTCGCCGGTCAGGGTCGCCTGGTTGACCATGGCGCTCCCCTGCTCGACCACGCCGTCAATGCAGATGGACATGCCGGTGCGCACGGCGACCAAGTCGCCGGGCTCAAGCTCGGTGGCGGCAACGCTCACCTCAGTGTCGCCGACGACCTTTTGCGCCTTGTCGGGCACATCGAGCAGCGAGTTGATGAGTTCGTTTTCGCTCATGGCGCGCGTGTAGTCCTCGAGCAGCTCGCCCACGTTGAGCAGGAACATCGTCTGGCCCGCGGTATCGACATCACGCTTGACGAACGAAATGCCGATGGCCGAAGCGTCGAGCACGGGAACGGTCAGGCGCGGCTGCGCCAGCTCATGAAGGGCAGCGCGCAAAAATGCCATGTAACCGGCCACGACAAACACCGCACGCAGAGGCGTCGGCAAGAACCAGCGACGTGCGTAATGGGCGCCGATGAGTGTCGCCAGGTCCATAACGAGTTTGTGCTTGCGCGGCTCGAGTTGCATCACGTAACCCGACTTGGCATCGGCGATGGCTTGAGCATCGAGTGCGCCCAAGGCGTCGAGCACGCTCGCACGACACTGCTCGTCATATTCGAGCGCCATCTGGCCAATACGGCCATAAACGCGCACCTTGCGCACGCCGTCGATTTCGCCGCCAAGCTTAAGAAGTGCGTCGAGATCGCTCTCTGGCACAGGACCCGCCAATTGAAGACGGGTCCTGCCGGGGATCTCGCTAATAATCGAGAATCTCATAGTTTGTGCCCGGGAGCGTTACTCGGCTGCCTCGTCAGCAGCGGCCTCGCTCTGGGTGATGTAGGCCGCCTCGGCAACCATGTCGTCGACATTAGCCTTGGCCTGCTCGACCATGTCCTGGTAGCCGTTCTTGATGCGCATACCGCACGCGATACCCTGCACGCAGGCATTCTTTACCGGAGCGCTGGTGAGCAGCTTGATGCCGGCCGTACCGAGCAGAAAACCGCCACCAACAAGCAGGGTGTTAAACGTGGACTTCTTCATGTTGCTTCTCCCTTTTGCCGCACAAGCGCGGCATGGTGCCTTAGCACCCGAGTTCATTAGTTTACTCGAGCACGCTTTTGAGACTAGTTTAGTCGAACTATTATGGTCAACCAAAGTTAACCTTTTGGAAACTATGGGGGTGAACTCAATATGACAAAGGGACTGCCCCTTTGTCATATTCCTACAGCTGCCAGTCCGCCGACTCCTTTTGCAGTGCGACCATACGGGCAAATTCTCCGCCCGCCGTCTTGAGCTGCGCCGGAGCGCCCTGCTCGGCAACCACGCCATCCTTGAGCACAACGATTTTGTCGGCATTTTCCACCGTACGCATACGGTGGGCAATAACGATAACCGTCTTACCTGTAAGCAGACGGGAGAGCGCCTGCTGTACCACGGTCTCGTTCTCCACGTCCAAGCTCGCCGTCGCCTCGTCCAACAGCACGATAGGCGCATCTTTGAGCAGCGCGCGGGCGATGGAGATG
>JAXJPE010000067.1:0-76750 GCA_036426035.1 Collinsella sp. | reverse complement strand
TTCCTGAAGGGCGGCAACAGCCCCGCGAACATGATCCTGGACGTCATCCCGGTCATTCCGCCCGGTCTGCGCCCGATGGTCCAGCTCGACGGCGGCCGCTTCGCCGCGTCCGACCTCAACGACCTGTATCGCCGCGTGATCAACCGCAACAACCGACTCAAGCGCCTGCTCGACCTGGACGCCCCCGCGATCATCGTGAACAACGAGAAGCGCATGCTCCAGGAGTCTGTGGACGCCCTGTTCGACAACGGCCGCCGTGGTCGCCCGGTCTCTGGCCGTGGCGGTCGCCCGCTCAAGTCGCTCGCCGAGGCCCTCAAGGGCAAGCAGGGTCGCTTCCGTCAGAACCTGCTGGGTAAGCGTGTCGACTACTCCGGCCGTTCGGTTATCGTTACCGACCCCAAGCTGCTGCTGCACCAGTGCGGTCTGCCCAAGACCATGGCGCTGGAGCTCTTCAAGCCCTTCGTCATGAAGCGTCTGGTCGAGCTCGGCAAGGTCGAGAACATCAAGGGCGCCAAGCGCGCTATCGACCGTGGTGCCACCTTTGTGTGGGACATCCTCGAAGAGGTCATCGACGGCCGCGTCGTGCTGCTCAACCGTGCACCGACCCTGCACCGTCTGTCTATCCAGGCCTTTGAGCCGGTGCTGGTCGAGGGCAAGGCTATCCATCTGCACCCGCTGGTCTGCTCGCCCTTCAACGCCGACTTCGACGGTGACCAGATGTCTGTCCACGTGCCGCTGTCCAGCCAGGCTCAGGCCGAGGCCCGCGTGCTCATGCTCTCTGCGAACAACCTGCGCTCGCCGGCATCCGGCAAGCCGGTCAACATCCCCTCGCAGGACATGATCATCGGTGTGTACTACCTCACCCAGGTCCGCGACGGTCTGCCGGGCGAGAACCACGTGTTCGCCAGCTTCGACGACGCG
The DNA here is from genome assembly GCA_036426035.1 of Collinsella sp. Lineage (GTDB taxonomy): Bacteria > Actinomycetota > Coriobacteriia > Coriobacteriales > Coriobacteriaceae > Collinsella. The sequence goes on along the minus strand of JAXJPE010000067.1, from coordinate 75,829 downwards.
CTGCACGCCTATGACTGCCGCTCCGAGGTCGACATGCAGGCCAAGATCCAGGTCCGCGTGTCCGCTGCCGATGCCAACGTCATCAACGAGGACGGCACCCGTATCTTCCGCGTCAAGAACGGCAAGAACGAGTTTGTCGACTACGACGTCACCGGCAACAAGACCGCGCGCTTCGAGACCTCCATCGGCCGCATCATCTTCAACCGCCAGTGCCTGCCCGAAGACTATGAGTTCATGAACTACAAGATGGTCAAGGGCGACGTGGCCAAGCTGGTTGCGGACTGCTGCGATCGTTACCCCGAGGCCAAGGTCGGCCCGATCCTCGACGCCATCAAGTACTCCGGCTTCCACTACGCTACCCGCGCCGGCCTCACCATCTCGGTGTGGGACGCTCTCATGCCTGCCGAGAAGCAGGAGCTGCTCGACCGCGCCCAGGCCAACGTCGACCAGATCAACGAGTACTTCGAGGAGGGCTTCATCAACGAGACGGAGCGCCACATCGAAGTCGTTAACGAGTGGACCGCTTGTACCGACAAGGTCGCAGCGCTCATGCTCGACATGTTCGACGAGGAGAACCCGCTGTACATGATGGCCGACTCCGGCGCCCGTGGTTCTAAGACCCAGCTGCGTCAGCTCGGCGGCATGCGTGGCCTGATGGCAGACATGTCCGGCGAGACGATCGACCTTCCCATTAAGGCGAACTTCCGCGAGGGCCTGCTGCCGCTCGAGTACTTCATTTCGACCTACGGCGCCCGTAAGGGCCTGGTCGATACCGCATCCCACACCTCGGACTCTGGTTACCTGACCCGTCGTCTGGTCGACGTGGCCCAGGACGTCATCGTCCGCGAGGAGGACTGCGGTACGCACGAGGGCGTCACCTACAACCTCATCATCCCCGGCACCACCGACCTCAACACCGACCTCGTTGGCCGTTGCTTCATTGAGGACGTCGTGGCTCCCGATGGCACCGTGCTCTTTGAGCAGGACGGCTACATCGAGAAGGTCGCCGACATCCAGAAGATGGTCGATGCGGGCCTCAAGAAGGTCAAGCTTCGCGCGCTGCTCACCTGCCGCTCCAAGTACGGCGTGTGCCAGAAGTGCTACGGCTGGGATCTTTCCACCCGTCGTCCGGTCGCCATCGGTACCGCGGTCGGCATTATTGCCGCCCAGTCCATCGGCGAGCCCGGTACGCAGCTTACGATGCGTACCATTCACTCCGGCGGCGTCGCTGGCGTCGACGATATTACGCAGGGTCTGCCTACGGTCAGCCGTATGTTCGATATCGTCGGCAACGTCAACGAGAAGATTCTGGGTCGCGAGGCCGAGCTAGCTCCGTACTCCGGCCACCTCTCGATTAAGCCCGAGAAGTCCGAGTACGTGCTGACGCTCACCGACTCCGAGGATCACACCCGTGTCCTCGACGAGCGTCGCGTTCCCGCTTCGGTGCGCTTTATGCCCGAGATCGAGGACGGCTGCGAGGTTCGCGCCGGCGACCAGATCACCAAGGGCTTCGTCAACTTCCGCAACCTGCGCAAGCTGACCGACATCGAGTCGACGATGCACACCTTCGTCGAGAGCGTCAAGGACGTCTACACCAGCCAGGGCGTCGACCTGAACGACAAGCACATCGAGGTGCTCGCACGTCAGATGCTGCGTCGCGTTCAGATCACCAACCCCGGCGACTCCAAGTACCTGCTTGGTCAGTACGTCGACCGCTACGAGTTTGCCGACGAGGTCGAGCGCGTTGCCCGTCTGGGCGGTCAGGCTCCCGTGGCCGAGCCCGTCATCCTGGGTACGCTCAAGGTCGCGTCCAACATCGACTCCTGGCTGTCGAGCGCTTCGTTCATCCGTACCGCCGGCGTCCTTACCGAGGCTGCCATCGAGGGCAAGGTCGATCACCTGCTCGACCTTAAGTCCAACGTCATCGTCGGTAAGAAGATCCCGGCTGGTACCGGCCTCAAGCCGTACGCCAACGCCAAGCTGACGTATCGCACGGCCGACGGCTACGTGGACATCGACGGCCCGGCTTCGCCCAACGCCAAGTCGCTGCCCGAGTGGGCTCCGGTTGAGCTCAAGGACCTGGACGAGCAGCTCCCGCAGCAGCTTGACTGGGCCGGCTACGACGAGTTCGGTGGTGCTGACGGTTCGTTCACCCGCAACGGCCACACCATCTCCGCCGAGAAGGCTCGCCTGTACCTGTTCGACGACCTGGGCGTGTCGCAGCGCTGGACCAACAAGTTCAGCGAGGTCGGCATCGAGACGGTCGGCGACCTGGTCGGTAAGTCCGAGGAGGATCTGCTGCGCATCGATGGCATCGGTGCCAAGGCAATCGAGGAGCTCCGTGACGGCCTGGAGGCCCACGATCTGCTCTACATCCTCGAGAACAACGACGACGTTGCCGACGAGGAAGACCTCTCGCAGCTGCTGCAGATGGTCTTTAGCCCCGACGGTCCGGACGATATCCTGCTGGGTACCTCCGCTCCGACGCATCACGCCGACGCCGACGAGGAGCTCCTGGGCGCCCCGATCGACGACAAGAAGGCTCCCGCCAACGGTGCCATCAACGAGGACATGGCGTCCCTCGACGAGCTGCTCAACCAGCTCGTGGACACCGACGACGCCGAAGAGGCCAAGGACAACGACGAGGAGTAATTTCCTAGTACGTTAACCGCCCTTATAAAGGCTCGCTTCCCAACAGGGGAGCGGGCCTTTTTTGCTGAAGAAAACCTGCCAAAAAGGGACAGGTTTATTTTGGTAGGTTTTTCCTGCTTGAATTTGAAACATTTCGTCCGGCAAGAGCGTATCTATGGTGAGGGCCTCATCAAGAATCATTAACGTCACCGGGAGGTGATTATGGAAGAACAAGCATTTAGACAGGCGGTTGAAGATCACAGAGATGTCGTGTTTCGAATCGCATTGACGTATCTGCGCGATCGTGCCGATGCCGACGATGTCGCTCAAGACGTCTTTCTGAAGTTACTCAAAAGCGATGCGCAATTTGAAAGCTGGGAACATCTTCGTCGATGGCTTATCCGGGTCACGATCAATGAATGCAAATCTCTCTTTCGAAAGCCATGGAGGCGTGTGGAGGATATTGAGAACCTGGCCGATTCGCTTTCGACGGCGCAGGAGGAGACCAAGGCGGTCCTGTCAGACGTTATGCGACTTCCGGAACGATTCCGTGTTCCCATCATGCTCTATTACTATCTGGGCTTTTCGACCTCAGAGATTGCCGAGTTATTGCATGTGCCAGCCGCGACTGTTCGAACGCGTTTGGCTCGCGGCAGATCGAAGCTCAAGTTCATCCTAGAGGAGGGCGACCGTGAAATCCAATCAAATCAAGCAGGCCTTCGAGTCCGTCCAAGCCGATAGCGATCTTGCTGACCGTGTTCTTTATGCCGCTGCTGGTGAGCCGCTTCGCCGAAAGGGTCACGCGAAGCCTCTGTATGTTGCCGTGATCGGATGCCTTGCCGGAGTGCTGGCGACCGGAGGGGTCGCCTACGCCGTCGTCAATTCCAGCTATTTTGCCTCTGCCTGGGGAAACCACGGCAACGGGGATTCCATTACCTGGACCAACGGCGGCTCATCGGGAACTAAATATACCTACACCAGAGAGTTTGGCGATGGCATCGCGCCCCAAAGCCTGGAAGGCGCAGTCCAGGAGGTTAATCTGTCCGTCGAGGGCAACGGCTATACGCTTGATATCCATGAGATGGCAATCGACCAAAACGGCTGCGGAGCCGTGACGTTTACGTTGTCCAATCCAAATGGAGTTAACTACTACAAGCCAGCAGCAGAGATTGGCGAACTTGTTCTCTATGGTGAAGAAGAGCAGGGCATCGGCACGCCCGATATGAAGTTCGGCGAGGAATGGCCTGACACGCGCAGCACAATTGATAAGGACACATCAAGCGATACTGTCATTAATGGCACGATGTACTTTGCCGCTATGGATCGCGAGCGAGATTTGCAACATGCTGTCACCTGGAATATCCATTGGACCGAGGGTGAAGGTGAGAGTGCGAGGAGGTTTGAGGCGTCGACACCCGAGTTCAATATTGGAACATACGTCGATACAAAGGAACTCCGCTCCGGTGACTCGCCTCTTGAGATTAGCCCGTTTTCCATCCAGACGCACATCGATGATTTGGGCTATGAAGCAGTTGATAATAAGCTGACCGTCAGCTACAAGGATGGATCGGAGCAGATTATCGAAGATGACGACGCAGGGGTGTTCAACTTATATTTTTCTTATGGGCGCAATAGCGGAGAGAACATCTGGGTGCCAACGAAGTTGATTGATGTCGATCAAGTTGTCTCGGTAACCCTTGAAATTGTGAGGTATACATCAACAGGGGAGACCGAAGCGAAAGAGCCCTTTACCATCGTCTATTCGTAAGATTTGGGGTCGCTTCCTACTAGGGGAAGCGGCCTCTTTTGCGTTAAATGGAAACGCCGCCGATTTCCATGCGACAGGTGAGAGCAGATCACCGCTGGAGCGCGACATTTTCCCAGATAAAACCGACCAAAATAAACCTGTCCCTTTTTGGCAGGTGGCGTTGCCCCAACGAGCACGTCGGATTCCCGGACCGGGCGGCCCAGGTTTTAAGTTTGTCGCGAGTTCCGCACGCAAAGGAAAGCACTTAATGTGCTTTCCGTCTTGCGCAGGACTGTAGAGCAGCAAACTTAACCCCTGTGCCGCCCGGCCCGGAAATCCGCCACCGCGCACAGGAGGGGATTCCTTTTGTGTAGGCTTTGCGGAAATGTGCCATTTTTGGGATACGCCCGGCGGCGTGGTCTGTTGACGGCACAGCTAACGCCACGTATCCTATCGAACTGCGTGTTTCGTAGGGGGATGCTGACCCCTCGATTCAAGCCGTTGCACTTTACAGAAAGCTGGAATCATTCGAGAAGGAGTACGCTTTGCCTACTATTAACCAGCTGGTTCGCCAGGGCCGTCGTTCCGTGCCCAAGAAGTCCAAGAACGCTGCTCTGCAGCACAACTCCCAGAAGCGCGGCGTGTGCACCCGCGTCTTCACCACGAGCCCCAAGAAGCCGAACTCGGCTCTTCGTAAGGTTGCCCGTGTTCGCCTTGTCAACGGCATCGAAGTTACTGCTTACATCCCGGGTGAGGGCCACAACCTGCAGGAGCACTCCATCGTGCTCGTCCGCGGCGGTCGTGTCCGTGACCTCCCTGGTGTCCGTTATCACGTCATCCGTGGCGCCTACGACGCTGCTCCGGTCCAGAACCGTATGCAGGCCCGTTCCAAGTACGGTGCTAAGCGCCCCAAGGCTAAATAAGCCAGATAACGTTTTGATACTTTCGCCGTGTGCCGCCTAAGCGCCGCACGGTAGACACTTAAGGAGATTTCACATGCCGCGTCGTGCAGCAGCTAATCGTCGTGAGGTTCAGCCTGACGCCGTTTACAACAACCGCCTGGTGACTCAGCTCATCAACAAGGTCCTTCTTGACGGCAAGAAGGCCACCGCTGAGCGCATCGTTTACACCGCTTTCGAGATCGTTGCCGAGAAGTCCGAGGGTGGCGACGCTCTCGCTACCTTCAAGAAGGCTATGGACAACGTCAAGCCCACGCTCGAGGTTAAGCCCAAGCGTGTCGGTGGCGCTACCTATCAGGTCCCGATGGAGGTCAACTCCCGTCGTTCCACCGCTCTGGGTATCCGCTGGATCGTCAACTTCTCCCGCGCTCGCAAGGAGAAGACCATGGCCGAGCGTCTCGCCAACGAGATCCTCGACGCTTCCAACGGCCTGGGCGCTTCCGTCAAGAAGCGTGAGGACGTCTTCAAGATGGCCGAGGCCAACCGCGCGTTCTCTCACTATCGTTGGTAAGTTAAGGTAAGGAACTAACATGGCTAAGCCTAAGTACAAGCTTTCCGATACCCGTAACATCGGCATCATGGCTCACATCGATGCTGGTAAGACCACCACGACCGAGCGTATTCTTTACTACACCGGTAAGACCCACAAGATCGGTGAGGTCCATGAGGGCGCTGCCACCATGGACTGGATGGTTCAGGAGCAGGAGCGCGGCGTAACCATTACCTCCGCTGCTACCACGTGCTTCTGGAATAAGGACGGTAAGGACTACCGCATCCAGATCATCGACACCCCGGGCCACGTTGACTTCACCGCCGAGGTCGAGCGCTGCCTGCGCGTCCTCGATGGCGCTGTCGCCGTCTTCGACGCCGTTGCCGGCGTTCAGCCCCAGTCTGAGACCGTTTGGCGTCAGGCTTCTACCTTCAACGTCCCCCGTATCGCCTTCATCAACAAGTATGACCGCGTGGGTGCTGACTTCTTCAACGCTATCGAGACCATGAAGGATCGTCTCGACGCTAACGCCGTGGCCGCTCAGGTCCCGATGGGCGCCGAGGACAACTTCTGGGGCGTCATCGACCTGGTCACCATGACCGCATGGGACTTCAAGGCCGACGACAAGGGCATGACCTACCCCGAGCCGATGGACGAGATCCCGGCTGAGTTCGCCGACATCGCTGCCACCAAGCGCGAGGAGCTCCTCGATGCTGCTGCCAGCTTTGACGATGAGCTCATGGAGAAGATCCTCATGGAGGAGGACTTCACCGTCGAGGAGCTCAAGGCTGCTCTGCGCAAGGGCGTTCTGGCCAACGAGCTCAACCTCGTCTTCGTGGGCTCCGCCTACAAGAACAAGGGCGTCCAGGAGCTGCTCGACGCTGTCGTCGATTACCTGCCCAGCCCGCTCGACGTCGAGGCCGTCACCGGTACCGATCCGGACACCGGCGAGGAGATCGAGCGTCATCCTTCCTTCGACGAGCCCTTCTCCGGCCTGGTCTTCAAGATCATGACCGACCCGTTCGTCGGTAAGCTCACCTACGTCCGCGTTTACTCCGGCCGCGCCGAGTCCGGCTCCTACGTTGTCAACGCTTCCAACGGTCAGCGCGAGCGCCTCGGCCGCATCCTCGAGATGAACGCCGCCGAGCGTATCGACCGTGACGACGCCGCTGCCGGCGACATCGTCGCTTGCGTCGGCTTCAAGAACTCCACCACCGGTGACACCCTGTGCGCCGAGGGCAAGGAGATCGTCCTCGAGAAGATCGAGTTCGCTAAGCCCGTTATCGACGTTGCCATCGAGCCCAAGACCAAGGCCGAGCAGGACAAGATGTCCCTGGCTCTGACCAAGCTCGCCGAGGAGGACCCGACCTTCCAGGTGTCCACCAACCACGAGACCGGCCAGACCATCATCGCCGGCATGGGCGAGCTGCACCTCGAGATCATCGTCGACCGTCTGCTCCGTGAGTTCAAGGTTGACGCTAACGTTGGTAAGCCCCAGGTTGCCTACCGCGAGACCGCTGGTCACGACGTCGAGAAGGCTGAGGGCAAGTTCGTCCGTCAGTCCGGTGGTCGCGGTCAGTATGGTCACGCCGTCATCAAGCTCGAGAAGATGGAGGAGGGCTTCGGCTACGAGTTCGTCAACGCTATCGTCGGCGGCGTCGTGCCCAAGGAGTACATCCCGTCCATCGACAAGGGCATCCAGGAGGCCCTGAACACCGGTGTTATCGCCGGCTTCCCGGTCCTCGACGTCAAGGTCACCCTGTTCGACGGTTCTTACCACGAGGTCGACTCCTCCGAGGCCGCCTTCAAGATCGCCGGTTCCATGGCTATCAAGGACGCCCTCAAGAAGTCCGACCCGCAGCTGCTCGAGCCGATCATGGCTGTCGAGGTCGAGACCCCCGAGCAGTACATGGGCGACGTTATGGGCAACCTCTCCGGTCGCCGCGGCAAGATCGAGGGCATGGAGGATCGCAAGAACAGCAAGCTCATCCGTGCCAAGGTGCCGCTGGGCGAGATGTTCGGTTACGCTACCGACCTTCGCTCCCAGACCCAGGGCCGTGCATCCTACACGATGCAGTTCGACTCTTATGAGCCCGCGCCCAAGTCCATCGTGGACGAGGTCATGAGCAAGAACGCCTAAGTTCGAGCTCCCTGTTACGTAATCCGCGAGAACATCTCTCGCACTCTTTGGAGGTTTAAGTTGGCTACCCAGAAGATCCGCATTCGCCTCAAGGGCTATGATCACGAGGTCGTCGATCAGTCCGCGAAGCTCATCGTCGAGACCGCTCAGAAGACCGGCGCTCGCGTTTCCGGTCCTGTCCCCCTGCCCACCGAGCGCAACCTGTACACGGTTATCCGCTCGCCGCACGTGAACAAGGACTCCCGTGAGCAGTTCGAGATGCGCACCCACAAGCGCCTCATCGACATCCTCGACCCCACCTCGGGCACCGTTGATTCGCTCATGCGTCTCGACCTCCCCGCTGGCGTCGACATCGACATCAAGCTCTAAGCGATACCGCTCATAGCTTACAGAGCCCCGCTGTCATTACGGCAGCGGGGCTCTTTTGTTTTGAATGGTGGCCTTGGGGCCCAGGTAATGCGGCCGAATGGGTGGCTATGGCGTCTTATTTGCCCATGGGGCGCAGCGATGCCTCCTCAAAATGGAAGGATCGCAAGTCGTCTTCTGTCTCGATGCACGCGCGACCAAAGTCATCGACCGTTTGAAAGATGCCACGCGCCAGCTCGTCCCCAGCGGGGGAACGGGCGATAACGTGATCCTCAATCCAATTGAGATGACCGATGTATTCGCCGTGGACGGGCGCGAGCGGTCCGGCGTCTTCTTCCATGGCGTTGAGACGCTCTGCCCATGTGTCTACAGCGTTCACGACCGCGTGATAGACCTCCTTGAGTAGCACATCGACGGCAGGAACATTCTCGTTGAGGTCCGAGAGACCGATTGCCGGCAGGCCGCCATCGGGAACCTCCTGGGGCGTGTAGTTTACGTTGACGCCAATGCCGCAGACGGCGAAGGGCCTGCCCTCGTTGTCACGAGCCGCCTCGACTAAGATGCCGCCGAGCTTATGTCCTCGTGCGACGAGGTCGTTGGGCCATTTGAGGCCGATCTCGTTAGCAAGACCTTGTGCCTCGAGTGCCTCGAGCACCGCTAGGCCGCTGACGGCTGCAAGACCAGAGTACTTTGCAGGATTAACGCATGGACGCAGGACAATCGAAAGCAATAGGTTGCCGGCGGTTGAATCCCACTTGTGGCCGCGCCGGCCGCGTCCTGCCGTCTGAGCCCGGGCGGCAAGTCCTGTGCCGTGCGGCGCTCCCTGTTTTCCTGCTTCGAGCAGGTCATCGTTGGTCGATCCGGTTACGTCGACTATCGTTAATTTGGCATCCATAACGGCTGCTACCTCCTTAATGAATAAGTGAATAACGCAATGGTGTCGAGAGACAGACACAATGTGAAGCCTTTGTCGCATTTGGACAATTTAATGTCAACACGTCAACAACGACTGAAATGCGTTATCCTCTCTTGGTCGATGTAAACACGTCAACAACTCAAAGGAGGTTAGTGATGGGTTTCACGATTCTTGGAACAGGCTCGGCGCTTCCTGCGTGCAGTGTTTCCAATGACGAGCTGTCCGAGTTCCTCGATACCTCGGATGAGTGGATTTTTACCCGCACCGGTATCAAGAGCCGCCACGTCTGCACCACTGAGTCACTCGACGACCTTGCCGTAGCGGCGAGCGAGCGGGCGCTTCAGACGTCCGGAATCGATGCGAGCCAGCTGGATCTTATCGTCTGTTCGACGACGACGGGCGATCACCTCGTTCCTGCCGAAGCGTGCGCCGTTGCTGAGCGCCTGGGTGCCACATGTCCTGCCTTCGACGTTTCGGCGGCTTGTGCCGGCTTCGTATTTGCGCTCGATGTCGCCGAGGGTTATATCGCCCGCGGTCGCGCCAAGCACGTGCTGGTCGTTGCCGCCGAGCAGATGACGCGCGCGCTCGATTGGACCGACCGTGCCACGTGCGTGCTCTTTGGCGATGGCGCGGGTGCTGCGGTCATAGGGGCTGGGGGAGACAACCCTCTTGCCGTTGAGCTTTCGACAGCGCCCGACGTCGAGACGTTGCGCGTTCCCGGTCTGGTCGGCACCTCGCCGTTTAAGGACTCCGCAGATAGCGCGAGTGTGCTGTCCATGAATGGTCGCCGCGTGTTCAAGTTCGGCGTCAACGCCATCTGCGATACGGTCCATAAGCTTGCGAGCGATGCGGGCATTTCGGTCGAAGACATCGATCATTTTGTATTCCATCAGGCTAACGAACGAATCCTGAGTCAGGCGGTCAAGCGTCTCGGCGTGCCAGACGAGCGCGTGGTTCGAACGCTACGCGAGACCGGCAACATTTCGAGCGCATGCATTCCGCTTGCTCTCGATCGACTGGCAAATACCGGCGCGCTGCACGCGGGCGACACCATCGCCCTGGTCGGATTTGGCGCCGGCTTGGATGTAGGTGGCCATCTACTTCGCTGGAAGTAGTTGCACATAGGAAATGAAAACGCCCCTAGGGCACAAACAAAGGAGAACTACCATGGCAGATCAGAAGACCTTCGAGCGCGTTTGTGACGTTATCCGCGAGACGGCCGGCCTTGACGATGTCGAGATGAAGCCTGAGTCCACGCTCGAGGAGATTGGCCTCGACAGCCTGGGTACCGTCGAGATCCTCGTTGCCGTCGAGGACGAGTTTGGCATTGAGCTCGATACCGAGGAGAACCCCAAGACGGTCGGCGAGTTCGTCGATACGGTCGAGGCGGCATTGGAGAAGTAGTGATGCTCAAGTCTCCTCTCTGCGACCTGCTCGGCATCGAAAAACCCGTGTTCCAGGGTGGCATGGCCTGGATTGCCGACGCCTCGCTGGCATCTGCCGTGTCCGAGGCGGGCGGCTTAGGCATTATCGCGGCCATGAATGCCGACGCAAACTGGCTGCGCGATCAGATTCACGAGCTGCGCGCCAAGACGGATAAGCCCTTTGGCGTCAACGTTATGCTCATGAGCCCGTTTGTCGACGAGGTCGCACAAGTGGTGATTGATGAGCAGGTGCCCGTTGTGGTGACCGGCGCCGGCAATCCCACCAAGTACATGAAGGCCTGGGGCGATGCGGGCATCAAGGTTATTCCCGTTGTGGCTTCGGTGGCGCTGGCGCGTCTCGTGGCGCGTCGCGGAGCAACTGCCGTGGTTGCCGAGGGCACCGAATCAGGCGGCCATATTGGAGAGACCTCGACGATGGCGCTGGTGCCGCAGGTTGTCGATGCGGTCGATATTCCTGTGGTTGCGGCTGGCGGCATCGCCGATGGCCGCGGTGTGGCGGCCGCCTTTATGCTCGGCGCTGCCGGCGTCCAGGTGGGAACACGCTTTCTGGTCGCAAACGAGTGCACCGTATCCGAACAGTACAAAGAGCTGGTGCTCAAGGCGGGCGACACGTCGACGCGTGCGACCGGTCGCTCGACGGGACATCCGGTTCGCGCCCTCAAGAGCCCCTTCACCAACGCGTATGCCAAGAACGAGGCGGCGGGCGCAAGCCCCGAGGAGCTCGGGGCCATGGGCACGGGCGCGCTTCGTAAAGCCGCAAAGGACGGTAATTACGAAGAGGGTTCGTATTTGTGCGGACAGATTGCCGGCATGGTCAACGAACGCCAGAGCGCACGCGAAATCGTCGACGATCTGGTCGATGGCGCCGAGCATGTCCTGAAGGGTGCATCCGCATGGGTAGCGTAGCGTTTCTGTTTGCCGGTCAGGGTGCCCAGCATCCCGCGATGGGCGTCGACCTCATCGAAGCATCGCCGGCAGCTGCCGAGGTGTTTGCGATCGCCGACGAGGTGCGTCCGGGAACCAGTGAGCAGTGCCGGAGCGCCTCCAAGGAGGAGCTCTCGCAGACCGAGAACACGCAGCCTTGCGTGTTCGTGCACGACTTGGCTGTCGCCGTCGCCCTGCGCGAGCGCGGCGTGGTGCCTGCCGCTTGTGCGGGATTCTCGCTGGGCGAGGTCGCTGCACTCACCTTTGCGGGGGCGTTCGATACGCGAGCAGGCTTTGAGCTTGTGTGTGAGCGCGCGGCATTGATGGCCACGGCGGCCGAGCGTCATCCCGGTGGCATGCGCGCCGTCATCAAACTCGATGCGGCGCAAGTCGAGGGTTTGGCAAAACAGGCCGGCGAGGACTGCTGGCCGGTCAACTACAACAGCCCGCAGCAGACGGTTGTGGCCGGAGCGCCCGATGCGTTGCAGACCCTCGACGTCCTGGTAAAAGAGGCTGGCGGTCGCGCCATGAAGGTCGCGGTGTCGGGTGCATTCCATAGCCCCTATATGGCCGAGGCGACTGAGGGGCTGGCGACGTATATCCAAGCCGGGCACGCCCCGTCCCCTTTGCTGATTCCGGTCATGGCAAATATGACGGCGGCGCCCTATCCGGCCGACACGCAGGCGGCATCGGATGTCTTGGCCAACCAGGTGAGCCATGCCGTGCGCTGGGTCGACACGCTGCATACTCTGCAGGATCAGGGCATCGATATGTTTATTGAGGTCGGCCCCGGCAAAACGCTGTCTGGTCTGGTTAAGCGTACGCAGAGCGACGTTCGTGTGTATTCGTGCGAAACGGCCGAACAGGTCGCAGCTATTGCCGACGAGCTCGCATAGCCCACAGGGCTGTAACCCGAAAGGAACGACATGGGCAACTTGAACAACGGCGCGCTCGAGCGCGACGGATCGCGCCGCGTGGCGCTGGTCACGGGCGGCTCGCGCGGCATCGGTCGCGCTTGTGCCGTGGGTTTGGCGGAGGATGGCTACGATATCGCCGTCGTCTATGCCGGCAGCGTCGATGCGGCGCGCGAGACGTGCGAAGCCTGCGAGGTGTCAGGCGCCACGGCACGCGCATATCAATGTGACGTGGCCGACCCCGCCGCCGTCAACACATGCGTGGAGACGGTCCTCAACGACTTCGGCTCCATTTGGGCGCTCGTCAACAACGCCGGCATCACACGCGACGGCCTACTCATGCGTATGGGTGACGATGCCTTCGACCGCGTGCTCGATGTCAATCTCAAGGGCACGTTCAATACGACGCGCGCGCTCACCAAGACCTTTATGCGTCAGCGCGGCGGCTGCGTCATCAACATGAGCTCGGTTGTGGGCCTGATGGGCAATGCCGGGCAGGCCAACTACGCCGCCTCCAAGGCGGGCGTCATCGGCCTGACCAAGGCGGTGGCGCGCGAGTTTGCGCCCCGCGGCGTACGAGTGAACGCGGTCGCACCCGGGTTTGTCGAGACCGATATGACGGCAAAGCTATCGGATAAGGTGCGTGCGGCGTGCGAGGAACAGATTCCCCTAAAGCGCATGGCGCACCCCGAGGAAGTGGCCGGCGTGGTGCGCTTTTTGGCGAGTGATGCGGCTGCCTACATTACGGGCGAGGTCGTACGCGTCGACGGCGGAATGGCGATGTAGAAACCAGGGCCGAACAACGGCTTGAATGAGGAGACCATGATGGAACAGAGAGTTGCAATCACCGGTATCGGTGCCGTATCGCCGCTCGGTAACACGGCGCTTGCTACCTGGGCGGCCATGTGCGCCGGCACGTGCGGCATCGGCCCGATCACGCACTTCGATACCGATGCGTTTGCCGTTAAGGTGGCGGCCGAGGTCAAGGGTTTTGACGGCAACGAGTACTTTGGCAAGCGTGACGCCAAGCACCTGGACCCCTGCGTTCAGTTTGCCCTGGCAGCGTCGGACGAGGCCATGCACGATGCGGGCTTTGATGTCGAGGGCGCCATCGATCGCGAGCGCCTGGGCGTCTACGTGGGTTCGGGCGTGGGCGGCATGCAGACACTCGTCGACAACGTCCACACGATTGCCGACCGTGGGCCCCGCCGCGCATCGCCCTATATGATCGCGATGATGATCCCCAATATGGCTTCGGGCAATATCGCGATCCGCCACAAGGCAAAGGGCCCGACCCTGCCCGTGGTGACCGCCTGCGCGACCTCGGCCCATGCCGTGGGCGAGGCGTTCCGCGCCATCAAGCATGGCTATGCCGATGCGATTCTCGCCGGCGGCGCCGAGGCCGCAATCATCCCCGATGCCGTTGCGGGCTTTACATCCTGCCGTGCTCTCACCACTAATCCTGACCCGTCGACGGCTTGCCGTCCGTTCGATGCAGACCGCGACGGCTTTGTGATGGGCGAGGGCGCCTGCGTGCTGGTTCTCGAGAGCATGGAGCATGCGCAGGCGCGCGGTGCGCACATTTATGCCGAGGTCGTGGGCTACGGGAACACCGATGATGCCTATCACATCACGAGCCCCGATCCCGAGGCTGCCGGCATTGCCCGTGCGATATCGCTGGCGGTGGCTGAGGGCGACGTTAAGCCTTCCGAGGGCCTCTACATCAACGCTCACGGCACCTCGACCAAGCTCAACGATTCGTCCGAGACGGCGGGCATAAAGCGTGCGCTCGGCGAGGACGCGGCACGCGCCGCGCACGTCTCGTCGACCAAGTCGATGACCGGCCACATGATCGGTGCTACGGGCGCCATCGAGGTCATGGCCTGCGCCATGGCGCTCGAGCAGGGCGTGGTGCCCCCGACCATTAACTACCACACGCCCGATCCCGCCTGCGATCTTGATTACACGCCCAATCGAGCGGTTCGCGCCGACCTTACCTGGGCGCTTTCGACCAATCTGGGCTTTGGCGGACACAACGCTGCCATCGCGCTGCGTAGATATACGAGGAGCTAGAGCATGGATTCCAAAAGACTTGCCGAGATAGCCGATGTTATGGAAGACCGCGGCCTCACACGCGTGCGTGTTGAGGAGCCCGATGGCACCGCGGTCGAGCTCGAGCGCGCGAGTGCAGCGCAGCCGGTTGCCGTGCCCATGCCTATGCCGGGTGCCATGGCCGCTCCAGTTGCCGCTCCCACAGTCGCGCCTGCCGCACCGGAGCCCGCCGTGCAGGCGCCTGCCGCCGCACCGGAGCCCAAGGGCACCGAGGTGACCGCTCCCATGGTCGGCGTTTTCTATGCTGCCCCGGCGCCGGGCGACGAACCGTTTGTGCACGTGGGCTCCAAGGTCAAAGCCGGCGAGACCCTCTGCATCATCGAGGCCATGAAGGTTCTCAACGAGGTGACGGCAGAGGCGGATGGCGAGGTGCTCGAGGTCTGCGTGGCCGACGGCGACCTCGTGGAGTTTGGCAGCTGCCTCATGAGGATCGGATAGGTGATATCCATGAACAAAGAAGAGCTTAAAGAACTGTTGCCGCATCGTGAGCCGATGCTTTTGCTCGACGAAGCCGAGCTAGTGGGCGACGAGGCCCACGGCAAGATCACGATTACGGGCGACGAGTACTTTTTGCAGGGGCATTTTCCGGGAAACCCGGTCGTCCCCGGCGTGATCCAGTGTGAGATGCTCGCCCAGAACTGCTGCGTGCTGCTGATGGGCGATGAGGAGGCGCGCGGCGCGACGCCGTTCTACACGAGTCTGGACAAGGTGCGCTTTAAGCGTCCGGTGCGCCCGGGCGACACGGTGGATTTGGTGTGCTCCATCACGCGTGCGCGCGGGCCGTTCCGCTTTGCGACGGGTACTGCGAGCGTCAACGGTGAGGTTTGCTGCCGCGCCGATATGTCTTTTGCACTCATGCACGAAAGTTAAGGAAGGCTTCATGTTCGACAAAGTGCTCATCGCCAACCGCGGCGAGGTTGCGGTCCGTGTTATCCGCGCGTGCCGCGATATGGGCATCAAGACCGTCGCCGTTTATTCCACGGCCGATGCGGACGCGCTGCACGTGCAGCTCGCCGACGAGGCGTATTGCATCGGCGGCCCGCGTCTTGCCGAGAGCTACCTCAACGACGATGCCGTGCTCACCTGTGCCGTAAAGTCGGGCGCAAAGGCGATCCATCCTGGGTACGGCTTCTTTTCCGAGAAGGCGAGCTTTGTACGCGACTGCGACAAGTATGGCCTGGCGTTTGTCGGTCCTTCGGCCGAGGTAATCGACAGCATGGGCGACAAGGACGCCGCACGTCGAACGGCTGCCGCGGCGGGCGTGCCCATCGTGCCGGGCTGCGATTTGCTCAAAAGCCCCGAGGAGGCAACGGCCGAGGCCGAGCGCATTGGCTGCCCCGTGCTTATTAAGGCGCGTGCAGGCGGTGGCGGTCGCGGCATTCGCAAAGTCGAGCGTGTGGAAGATGCGGCAAAGGCGTTCATCGAGGCGCGTGCCGAGGGTGAGGCCGTTTTTGGCGACGGCGAGTGCTACATGGAGAAGTTCGTCGCGCCGGCGCACCACGTTGAGGTGCAGATTATGGCCGATAAGCAGGGCCATGTGTTTTCGCTCGGCGAGCGCGAGTGCTCGGTGCAGCGTCGCAACCAAAAGCTGATCGAGGAGAGCCCCGCGCCGTGCCTCGACGGACACGACGACATTCGTGCTCGCATGCACAAGGCGGCGCGTGACCTGGCTCGTGCCGTCGGCTACGAAGGAGCCGGTACCATCGAGTTCCTGTATTCGGACGACGGCAATTTCTACTTTATGGAAATGAACACGCGCTTGCAGGTGGAGCATCCGGTTACGGAGTTTGTGACCGATACCGACTTGGTCAAGTGGCAGCTGCGCGTGGCAGCCGGCCAGCCTTTGCCCTTTGAGCAGGAGGACATGCCGGTCCGCAACCATGCCATGGAGTGCCGCATCAATGCCGAGACGCCGGACTTTCTGCCGTCATGCGGAACGGTCACCGCGTTGCGTGTACCGGGTGGTCCGCGCGTGCGCTGGGATTCGGCCATGTTCACCGGTGCGACAGTTCCGCCGTACTACGACTCCATGCTCGGCAAGCTCATCGTGTGTGCGCCCACGCGTGACGGCGCCATTCGCAAGATGCGCTCGGCCCTGGGCGAGCTCGTGATTGAGGGCGTGAGCGAAAACAGCGAGCTTCAGCTCGACGTGCTGGCAAACGACGAGTTCTTGTCGGGCATGTATCACACCGATCTGATGGGGCATCTCTATGCTGATGAATAGAAAAGCGAAGACGATCAATGTCCTTGAGGGGCCGATAACCGAGTCGTGCGCCGAGTTTCCCGCGCGCCACGTGTTTATCAAGTGCCTGGAGTGCCGCCGTGTGATCGATGAGGCACGCCTACACGACAACCTTGAGGTCTGCCCTCGTTGCGGCAAACACTTTCGCGTGAGCGGTCGCGCGCGCATGCGCATGACGGTCGACGAGGGCACGTTTGAGGAATGGGAT
The DNA here is from genome assembly GCA_036426035.1 of Collinsella sp. GTDB lineage: Bacteria > Actinomycetota > Coriobacteriia > Coriobacteriales > Coriobacteriaceae > Collinsella. The sequence continues at coordinate 58,735 of JAXJPE010000067.1, read as the reverse complement.
GCCAATCTGGCGTCGGAGGACTTCCTCTCGTTTCCCGGCTATGCCGATAAGCTCAAGAGCGTGAGCGAGCGTTCGGGCGAGCGCGATGCCGTTGTGTGCGGCAGGGGCAAAATCTGCGGTTGCGATACCGCGCTCTTCTTTATGGACGCTAACTTTATGATGGGCTCGATGGGCTCCGTGGTGGGCGAGAAGATCTGTCGCGCATTTGAGCGTGCGACCGAGCTGGGATTGCCAGTTGTCGGCTTTACCGTTTCGGGCGGTGCGCGCATGCAAGAGGGCGTGACCTCGCTTATGCAGATGGCCAAGATTTCTGCGGCGGTTAGGCGCCACAGCGAGGCGGGCGGCCTGTATATCACGGTGCTCACCGACCCCACGACCGGAGGCGTAACCGCGAGCTTTGCCATGGAGGGCGACATTATCCTGGCCGAGCCCGATGCCCTGACGGCATTTGCCGGCCCGCGCGTGATCGAGCAGAACATGCACAAGCGCCTGCCCAAGGGATTCCAGCGCTCCGAGTTTTTGCTGGAGCACGGTTTTTGCGATGCCGTTGTTCCGCGTGGCGAGATTGCGCTCACGGTAGGCGAGCTGCTGGCGCTGCACGAAGGGCACGCGCCCGGCCTGGGGGCACCGCATGAAATCGTGCATACGGGTCGCCGCGGCAAAAAGCTGGGACACTTGTTTAAGCGCTCGGCCGCACCAAAAACCGCGCTCGAGATTGTCAAGCAGACCCGCTCGGCAGATCGCGCCACGGCGGGTGAGATGATCTCGCTGGGCCTGGATGGATTTGTGGAGCTGCACGGCGACCGTTACTTTGGCGACGACGCCGCTGTGGTGGCTGGCATTGGCTGGAAAGACGGACGCCCCGTAACGGTCATCGCCATCGAGCGCGGCACCACGACCAAAGAGCGTATGCGCCGCAACTTTGGCATGGCGCATCCCGAGGGCTACCGCAAAGCGCGTCGCCTTATGCGCCAGGCCGAAAAGTTTGGTCGACCGGTTCTGTGCCTGGTCGATACTTCGGGCGCGTTCTGTGGCATCGGTGCCGAGGAGCGCGGCCAGGGCGAGGCGATTGCCCAGAACCTTATGGAGATGAGCGGCCTTAAGACGCCGATTGTCTCGGTGGTGACAGGCGAGGGCGGCTCTGGTGGCGCGCTGGCGCTGTCCGTGGCCGACCGCATCCTGATGCTCTCGAGCTCGGCCTATTCGGTCGTGAGCCCCGAGGCCTGCGCGTCGATCCTGTGGAAGGATACCGAGCGCGCGAATGAGGCCGCCGAGGCGCTTAAGCTCACGGCCCCCGATCTGTTGGCGCTCGGCATCATCGACGGCATCGTTGACGATAGGGGCCTGTCTCATGAGGAGATCGCCGGTGCCGTCATGTCCTCGGCATTTGCCGCCTTCGATACGCTTGGGCGGCTCGACGACGCGACCCTCGCAAACCTCCGCTACGAAAAGTACCGCGCAATCGGTCAGTACCGCACGATGTGACAAAGGGACAGTCCGCATGTTACATTGGGAAAGGGTTCCTGTGTCACAAGTTTCTAACACCTCGTTTACAACGACGGTCTCATCAAACGCCATGGCCGTGGTGGACTATCTGTCCAAAAGCATGATGTCGGCGCTGCCGTTTATTGTCTGCGCGGCGTTGTTCCGCACCGTCGCCGTCATTATGGGCGAAGGCATGCTGGGCCTGTGGTCTGCCGATTCCGAAATCTATCGCCTGTTCTACAGTTGGCTCTATAACGCCGGCTACTACTTTTTGCCCGTTTATCTTGGTTGGGCGGCCGCCCGCCAGCTCGGTTGCTCGGAGCAGCTGGGCATGATGCTGGGCGGCGTATTGATTGCGCCCGATCTGCTTAAGCTCGTCGATGCCGCATCGACGACGGGGGCATCGATGACTTCTGTGTATGGCCTGCTTCCCGCGCCGGTCAACGATTACACGACGACTGTTATTCCGGTTCTCATCTCGGTGCCCGTGCTATGGCGAGTGGAGTGTTTCTTTTCGCGCGTTATCCCTCAGGCCGTGGCGTTTTCGTTTGTTCCGTTTGCGACCATGCTTGTCATGGTTCCGGTTTCGCTGTGTATTACGGTGCCGGCGGGCAGCTATCTGGGCATGCTGTTGGGCCAGCTTATGTTTATGCTTGGCAATTCCGGTGGCATCGTATCGTTGCTCACACTCATGGGGCTTGCCGCGGGCTGGGAGTTCCTTAAGATCGCGGGCGTCAGCAACGTTGTCCTATCGCTCGCCTATGCGCAGTTTATGAGTGTGGGAACGGATTCGTGCATTCTGATCGCCGCGACGATGGCAACGTTCGCCGTTTGGGGCATGCCCTTTGGCGCGTCGCTTCGCGTTGCGGATAAGGACGAGAAGGCGCTCATGCTGGGCTATTCAATCTCGGGCGTGCTTGGCGGCGTAAGCGAGCCGGCGCTGTACGGTTGCGGCTTTAAATATGGCAGGTGCCTGACGTGCATGGCCATTGGCGGCGCCGTCGGAGGCCTTGTTGCAGCCGTGGGCCACGTTACGGCCTATACCATCGGCATGACGAATGTCCTCATGGTCATTGGCTTTGCCACAGGTGGTTTTTCGAACCTGCTGTGGTGCTGCGTTGCCGGCGGCACGGCATTTGCGGTGTCTGCGGCGCTGAGCTACTGCTTTGGCGTGGTGCCGGCGAAGGGGCAGGCGGCAGGAGACGGAGCCGATTCGCCCAAAACCTCGAAGAGCGTGGCCGAGGCAAGCGCATAAATCGATCGACAAAGGGGCAGTCCCGCATGTCACATTCCAAGGCCGTGGCCCGTGTGGGCGCGGCCTTTTTGTATCTGGAGGACAAAGTGGCTACACTACAATCCGTTTGAGCAATAGATATATAGGCAGTACCGTGGGGACTGATGAGGATGGTCGAGTGGATTGTTAAGCGCGCACAGGGCGATCGTGCGCGTGTGGGCACGTTAGCGGGCATGGTGTGTATCGTCGCCAATGTTGCACTTTGTGCTGCGAAGGGTGCCATTGGTGTGGTTTCGGGTTCGGTTTCGATTGTGGCGGATGCCATGAACAACCTGTCCGATGCCAGCTCGAATATCGTGAGCGTGCTGGGCTTTAAGCTGGCGAGCAAGCCGGCCGACCCCGAGCATCCTTACGGCCACGGTCGCTACGAGTATCTCTCGGGTCTGGTCGTGGCGGCGCTCGTGCTGCTGATTGGCGTTGAACTGGTGAAGTCCTCGGTTGAGCGCGTCATCCACCCCGAACCTGTCGAGTTCTCGCTTGCCCTGGTGGCAGTTCTAGTGCTTTCGATGGTCGTAAAGCTTTGGATGGCGGCCCTCAACCAAAAGCTCGGCGATCGCATTGAGTCCGAGACGCTGCATGCGACCGCGCAGGATTCCAAGAACGATGTTCTTGCCACGGGCGCCGTACTGGCGTGCGCAATTGTTTCGCAGGTGACGGGCATCAACCTTGACGCTTGGGTCGGCCTTGCCGTTGGTGCCTATATTGGCTGGAGCGGTTTTGAACTCATCCAGGATACGGTGAGCCCGCTTTTGGGCCAGACGCCCGATCCTAAGCTGGTCAAGCACATTCGAGACAAGATCATGAGTTACCCCGGCGTTCTGGGCGTTCACGATCTGATGGTTCACGACTACGGTCCGGGCAGAAAGTTCGCAAGCGCTCACGCCGAGATGGCAGCCGAGGCCAGCCCTCTGGAAAGCCACGACACGCTCGATAACATCGAGCAGGCGTTTAGGAACGAAGACGGCATGATTGTCACGCTTCACTACGATCCCATCGTGACCGATGACCCCAAGCTGGCGAGCATGCGTTTACGCATTAACGCCATGGCCCAACAGATTGATAGCCGCCTCTCGATTCATGACCTGCGCCGTGTGCCGGGTCCTACGCACACCAACGTGATCTTTGACTGCGTGCGTCCCTCGGATCTGCAGATGAGTGCCGAAGATGTAAAGCACGCGCTGGCACAACGGGTCGAATCGGAATACCCCAAGTCGATTGCCAAGATTACGATCGACGAAGACTACGTAGGCCATACCCACGAGTAGGGCTGCGCCGGTAAAGCTAGTTATACAGAAGGGGAGAGCATGAAGCGTCTATATCTACTCCGCCACGGTCAGACAGAATTCAACGTTAAAAAGCTGGTCCAGGGCCGCTGCAATTCTCCGTTGACCGACCTGGGCCGCAAGCAAGCGGGAATGGCAGCTGCATGGCTCAAGGACCACGACGTTGTCCCCGACAAAGTGGTCTCTTCGCCCTTGGGCCGAGCCATGGACACGGCAAGTCTCGTCGCATGCGAGCTCCTCGGCCCGGACGCTGCTGTCGAGCCCTGCGAAGGCATCATCGAGCGTTGCTACGGAACCTTCGAGGAAGGCCCGCACGACGCGCTGCCCACCGACGTCTGGGATCCGGGCGAGGACCTGGTCCCCTTCGGAGGAGAAGGAAGCCGCGCGCTGCAAGAGCGCATGGTAGACACTCTCACCGATATCATGGGCGTCGAGGGCATCGAAACCCTCCTGGCAGTAAGCCACGGCAGCGCCAGCCGCCAATTCATCAAGGCTGCAGCCCCAGAGGGCTTCGAGCTCCCAACAAAACTCCCCAACTGCGCCATCATGATCTTCGATTTCGATGAGCAAAAGCCACAAGCAGAAGGCGAACCTCATCAATGTAAGTTCACCCTCCAGCAAATAGTGGACCCCCAACAAAGTAATTAGCTGAGCGAGCAGAGTTAAGCAGACATCAACGTGTCGTCTCCCGAGCTTGGCAGAGGGGCGGCGAAATATATTAAGTTTGTCGCGAGTTCCGCACGCAAAGGAAAGCACTTAATGTGCTTTCCGTCTTGCGCAGGACTGTAGAGCAGCAAACTTAATATATTTCGCCGCCCCTCTGCCAAGCCCAGGCGACTCCACGCACTTTACCTGCGTAAACAATGTGAGTGAAATATGAATCTCGATGGATACGCCCGCAGCCGTGTATACTAAACAGCTGTGTGAAACCAGGGGAGTATTCTGGCTGGACAAAATGCCTGCTTAATAGGGTTGTCAGGTAGTCCGGGCGAAATACAAGGCTGGGGAGCACGTCGTGTAAGTAGTGGTCCTCTAGGGGCGTACGCTCGGTGGTGTACGCATTGTCCCAAGACCACGCGAGAGTTGGGATCATATCTTGATCAGCATGATTCTCGGCCGCAAGATTGGCATGACCCAGGTTTGGGACGAGAACGATAACGTCGTTCCCGTCACGGTCATCCAGGCTGGCCCCTGCGCTGTCTCGCAGGTTAAAACTCAGGCAACCGACGGCTATGACGCCGTCCAGATCGGTTTCGGCGACATCAAGGCCAAGAACGTGAACAAGCCCATGGCTGGTCACTTCGCCAAGGCTGGCGTCGAGCCTGTCCGCTTCCTTCGTGAGGTCCGCGTCGAGAACGGCGAGGAGCACAAGGTCGGCGAGGTCGTCACCGTCGCTGATTTCGCTGATGTCGAGAAGGTCGACGTCATCGGTACCTCCAAGGGTAAGGGCTTCCAGGGTCGCATCAAGCGCTGGGGTCAGCGCCGCGGTCCTATGACGCATGGTTCTCACTTCCAGCGTCACCCCGGTTCTATCGGTCAGTGCGCCTATCCTGCGCGCGTCCTCAAGGGCGTCAAGATGGCCGGTCACATGGGTAACGAGCGCGTTACCGTCAAGAACCTTTCCGTTGTCCGCATCGATGCCGAGCAGAACCTCATCTTGGTCAAGGGCGCTGTCCCGGGTGCCAAGAATGGTCTCGTCGCCATCCGTATGGCCTAAGGGCCCAGCCCATTTAGCCCAGCGTCATACCAAGGAGAACACTTAAATGGCAAAGTTTGAAGTAAAGAACAGCGAGGGCAAGAAGGTCGCCGAGGCCGAGCTCGCCGCTGAGGTGTACGGCATCGAGCCGAACATCCACGTTATGCACCACATCGTCAAGTGCCAGATGGCCTCTTGGCGTCAGGGCACCCAGTCCGCTAAGGGCCGCTCTGAGGTTTCCGGTGGCGGCAAGAAACCTTGGCGTCAGAAGGGTACCGGCCGTGCCCGCCAGGGTTCCATCCGTGCTGCCCAGTGGCGTCACGGTGGCGTTGTCTTCGCCCCCAAGCCCCGTTCCTACGCTAAGCGTATGAACAACAAGGAGGTCAAGCTGGCTATGCGCTCCGCGCTGTCCGCCAAGCTGGCCGATGGCGAGCTCGTGCTCGTCGACGACTACGGCTTCGAGAAGCCTTCCACCAAGGCTGCCGTCGCCATGCTCAAGGCTCTCGGCCTTGAGGGCAAGCGTCTGACCATCATCGTTCGCGATGAGGACGTCAACGCCTACCTGTCGTTCCGCAACATTCCCAAGACGTTCATCATCACTGCCGACGAGGCCAACACCTACGATCTCGTCAACAACAACGCCGTGCTGATGCCCGCCGACATCGCCGCTCACTTCGGGGAGGTGCTTGCATAAATGACCGCCCACGAGATCATCATCCGTCCGATCGTGTCCGAGCGTTCCTTCTCCGGCATGGAGCTGAACAAGTACACGTTCGAGGTCGCCAAGGATGCTAACAAGTATCAGATCAAGGACGCTGTCGAGGAGATCTTCGGCGTCAAGGTCGTTCGCGTGAACACCCTGACGGTCAAGCCCAAGACCAAGCGCGTGCGCTATGTCGCCGGCAAGACCCGTTCTTGGAAGAAGGCCATCGTCACGCTGGCCGAGGGCGACACCATCGAGGTCTTTGGCAACCAGGCCTAAGACTCGCTGCTGTTGAGTGAGCTCATGCCTCCCAAATAGGGGAGGCGAGAGCTCAAGGTTTTGGGCGTATAAAATGGACACGCCCGGAACCGTGTATACGTCCGGTGTCATCGCACCCGAGGCAGAACCTCGAATCCCTGTCTGCGATGGCTAACGGATTCCTATTGAAAGGGATTGTAATGGCTGTAAAGCACCTTAAGCCGACCTCCGCTGGTAGGCGTTGGCAGACGATCTCCGACTTCTCCGAGATCACCTGCACCAAGCCCGAGAAGTCTCTTCTCGAGCCCCTGCCCAAGAAGGCCGGTCGTAACAACAACGGCCGCATCACCACCCGCCACCAGGGCGGCGGCGTGAAGCGTCGTTACCGCGTGATCGACTTCAAGCGCAACAAGGACGGCGTGCCCGCCAAGGTTGCCACGATCGAGTACGATCCGAACCGTTCCGCTCGCATCGCTCTGCTGCACTATGCTGACGGTGAGAAGCGCTACATCCTGGCCCCCAAGGGCCTCGAGGTCGGTCAGACCATCATGTCCGGTTCTGACGCCGACATCAAGCCGGGCAACGCTCTGCCCCTCGCCGACATCCCCGTCGGTACGCTCATCCACGCCGTCGAGTTCCAGCCGGGCAAGGGCGCTGCTATCGCCCGTTCCGCCGGTAACTCCTGCCAGCTGATGGGTAAGGAGGGCAAGTACGCTATCGTCCGTATGCCTTCCTCCGAGATGCGCCGCATCCTCGTTACCTGCCGCGCCACCGTCGGTGAGGTCGGCAACGCCGATCACTCCAACATCGTCATCGGCAAGGCCGGCCGTAAGCGTCACATGAACGTGCGCCCGACCGTCCGCGGTACCGTCATGAACCCTGTCGACCACCCGCACGGCGGTGGCGAGGGCAAGAACCACACCTCTGGTCGTCCCTCCGTTACCCCCTGGGGTAAGCCGACGAAGGGCCTTCGTACGCGCAAGAAGAAGAAGGTCTCGAACCAGCACATCATTCGTCGCCGTAAGAAGTAATTTCGGATACCGAGTTTTAGGAGAAAGCACTTATGAGCAGAAGTCTCAAAAAGGGCCCGTTCGTGGAGACTCGCCTTCTCTCGCGTATCACCGCGATGAACGAGGCTGGCAAGAAGGACGTCGTGAAGACCTGGTCCCGCGCGTCCACCATCTTCCCCGAGATGGTTGGTCACACCATCGCCGTCCACGACGGCCGCAAGCATGTGCCCGTGTATGTTACCGAGTCCATGGTTGGTCACAAGCTCGGCGAGTTCGCGCCGACTCGTACGTTCCGTGGCCACAAGGCCAAATAGGGGGTTAACCGTAAATGGCAACTAAGTCTATTGAAACTGAGGCCACCGAGGTTCGCGCCGTCGCTAAGTACGTGCGTGTTTCCCCCAGCAAGGCCCGCCTGGTGGTCGATCTGATCCGCCGCAAGCCTGTCGCTCAGGCCTTCGACATCCTCCACTTCTGCGACCGCGCCGTCGCTGTGGATGTCGAGAAGGTTCTCCGTTCCGCCGTTGCGAACGCCGAGAACAACAACGGTCTGCGTGCCGACAACCTGGTTGTCGCCGCTGCCTATGTTGACGAGGGTCCGACGCTTAAGCGCATCCGTCCCCGCGCCAAGGGTTCCGCTTCTCGCATTCTGAAGCGTACTTCCCACATCACCGTCGTCGTTGCTCCTCGAAAGGAGGCGTAAAGCTGTATGGGTCAGAAAGTCTACCCCACCGGCTTCCGTCTTGGCATCACCGAGAACTGGCGCTCCCGCTGGTTCGCAGAGAAGGATTACGCTAAGACCCTCGGTAACGATCTCGAGATCCGCAAGTACCTCGAGAAGCGTCTTTCCCGCGCAGCTGTCTCCCGCGTCGAGATCGAGCGCGCTGGCGACAAGGTGAAGGTCATCATCCTCACCGCTCGCCCCGGCGTTGTCATCGGTAAGAAGGGTGCCGAGATCGATACCCTCCGCACCGAGCTCGAGAAGGTCGCTGGCGTCTCCAAGGGCCAGCTCTCCGTCGACGTTGTCGAGATCAAGCGCCCCGAGCTCGACGCCAACCTCGTTGCTCAGTCTATCGCTGAGCAGCTCGAGGGCCGCGTTGCCTTCCGTCGCGCTATGCGCAAGGCTGTCCAGTCCGCCCGCAAGGCCGGCGCTAAGGGCATCCGTATCCAGTGCTCCGGTCGTCTCGGCGGTGCCGAGATGGGCCGTCGTGAGTGGTACCGTGAGGGTCGCGTGCCTCTGCACACCCTCCGTGCCAAGATCGACTACGGCACGGCTGTCGCCAGCACCACCATGGGCGCTTGCGGCGTGAAGGTCTGGATCTACCTGGGCGAGAAGCTCCCGGGCCAGCCTGTTCCCAACCCTGCACTCGAGGGCTCTTCCCGTCCTCGTCGTCGTAACTCCGAGAGGAGGGGTCAGTAGTGCTTGCCCCTAAGCGTATTCTTCACCGCAAGGTGCAGCGTGGCTCCATGAAGGGCCAGGCCAAGGGTAATACCGAGCTGCATTTCGGCGAGTTTGGTATCCAGGCTCTCGAGGCCCATTGGATCACCAACCGTCAGATCGAGGCCGCTCGTATTGCCATGACCCGCTACATGAAGCGTGGCGGTCGTGTCTACATCACGATCTTCCCCGATAAGCCCATCACCAAGAAGCCTGCCGAGACTCGCATGGGTTCTGGTAAGGGTAACCCCGAGGAGTGGGTGGCCGTTGTCAAGCCCGGCCGCATCATGTTCGAGGTCAAGGGCGTGCCCGAGGAGGTCGCTCGCGAGGCTCTGCGTCTTGCACAGCACAAGCTTCCCATCAAGACCAAGATTGTTGCTGCTAAGAACGCTGAGCAGCGCATCGAGAAGGAGATGGCTGAGGAGGCCGCTCTCGAGGCCAAGTGGGCTGCTGAGGACGCCGCCGCCGCCAAGGAGGAGAACTAATGAAGCCCGCAGAGATTCGTGAGCTCTCGGACGCTCAGCTCGTTGAGAAGCTGAAGGAAATGCGCGCCGAGCTCTTTAACCTTCGTTTCCAGATGGCCACCAGCCAGCTGGACAACACCGCTCGCGTCAACACCGTGAAGAAGGACATCGCTCGCGTCCTCACGGAGCAGCGCGCCCGCGAGATCGCAGCGGAGAAGTCCGCTGTCGCCGAGTAGGACCTAAGGAGAGAACATGACTGATTCGCGTAACTCGCGTAAGGTCCGTACGGGTGTCGTTACCTCCGTCTCCGGTGCCAAGACCATTGTCGTCACCATCACCGAGCGCAAGCGTCACCCCAAGTACGGCAAGATGATGACCAGCTCCAAGAAGCTGCACGCTCACGACGAGGAGTGCACGGCTGGCGTGGGCGATACCGTCCGCGTTATGGAGACCCGTCCTATGTCCAAGATGAAGCGTTGGCGCCTCATCGAGGTCGTCGAGCGCGCTAAATAAGCAGTCGCTCTTACGACTTGTACGTTTCCGAAGATGTGCGTATGCCTGGCTTGCATACCACAGGCCGTATAAAGGCTGCGCACCTCTCTTCGGTTCTTAGTTCGGAGGAACATCTACCATGATTCAGATGCAAACCATGCTGAACGTCGCCGACAACTCCGGCGCTCGCAAGATTCGCTGCATCAAGGTGCTTGGCGGTTCCAAGCGTCGTTATGCAGGCATCGGCGATGTGTTCATCGGTGCTGTCCAGGAGGCTACCCCTGGCGCCAACGTCAAGAAGAAGGACGTTGTCCGTTGCGTCGTCGTTCGCACCGTTAAGGAGATCCGCCGCAAGGATGGCTCCTACATTCGCTTTGATGAGAACGCCTGCGTTGTCATCAACAACGATGGTTCGCCCGTCGGCACCCGTATCTTCGGGCCCGTCGCTCGCGAGCTTCGTGACAAGAAGTACATGAAGATCGTCTCGCTCGCTCCCGAGACCCTGTAGTTAGGGGAGATATATGTATATCAAGAAGGGCGATAAGGTCCAGGTTCTCTCTGGTAAGGATCGCGGCAAGCAGGGCGTTGTCCTGCGTGCTCTCCCCGCCGAGAACAAGGTCGTTGTCGAGGGCGTTTCGGTCGTCAAGAAGGCCGTCAAGCCCAACGCTGCCAACCAGCAGGGCGGCATCGTTTCGCAGGAGGCTCCCATCGACGCCTCCAACGTCAATCTCGTTTGCCCCGAGTGCGGTAAGGTTACCCGCGTCGGTCACGAGAAGGACGGCAAGAACAAGCTGCGCGTCTGCAAGAAGTGCGGCCACAAGTTCTAAGCTGCCCGCAACATCAAGTTGCTAGCAAAGGCCCGGATGCCTCACGGCACCCGGGCCTTTTTCTATCCCTACTCATTGGGGACAGACTTAAATTACTCATTGGGGACAGACTTACATGAGTGATTGCGCTCATTGGGGACAGACTAAAATGAGTGGTCGATGGGGACAGCCTTGCAACGAAAGCGGCACATGGGGACGTTCCCTATGTGCCGGTAGTTCGGGGCGGTCCTTTGATGTTCGATGCCCCCGGAGGTGTCGAGTATCACGGACTACTCTGTCTTTTGGGGCTTTGGTGTTCCGTCTCTTTATGTTTCGTAAGGATCCTCGCATGCGCATTATCGCGCATAGCATTGCGTGTTAATGCGTATGATCGCGTAAAAATGTGCAAAATATGGCTAAATAATGACCGATAAACAAATAAACACGCAAATACAAGCAAATGCGCGCGCATTTGTGCGAATATAAGGCTGTTGGAAATGAAGAACTTCCGATAATTCAGGAGGCACATATGGCAGATTCCAAGCAGGCTCCACTCGACTCCGCGGCAGCCGCAAAAGCAGCGTTCGCTTCGGTCCAGGATAAGCCGTTCCCTAACGACATCTTTACGGCTCCCGAGCTTCGCTGGGCTGTGATCGGTTGTGGCGTTATCGCCAACCAAATGGCCCAGTCCCTCGCGCTGGCCGGCCGCAAGCTTGCGGGCGTCGCCAACCGCACGCTGTCCAAGGCCCAGGCTTTTGCTGAGCAGTATGGCATCGAGAAGGTCTATGAAACGGTTGAGGACCTCTATGCCGATCCGGATATCGACGCCGTCTATATCACCACGCCGCACAACACGCATATCACCTATCTGCGTGCCGCGCTGGCCGCCGGCAAGCACGTGCTCTGCGAGAAGGCCATTACCCTCAACTCTGCCGAGCTCGACGAGGCCCGTACCATCGCCGACGAGCACAACGTGGTCCTTATGGATGCTACCACGGTGCTCCACATGCCGCTGTATCAGGAGCTGCGCCGTCGCATGGATGCGGGCGACTTTGGCCGCATGAACCTCGCCCAGCTCAACTTTGGCAGCTATAAGGAGTACGGCGACCTGACCAACCGGTTCTACAACCGCAGTCTCGCCGGCGGCGCCATGCTCGATATTGGCGTGTATGCCCTGTCCGTCATGCGCCTCTTTATGGCCAGCCAGCCCGCTGAGGTTGTCTCGCTGGGCAATACCTGCGAGACTGGCGTTGACGTCGCGGGCGGCATTGTCTGCCGTAACGCCGAGCAGCAGCTGGGCGTCGTGAGCCTTACGCTCCACTCCAAGCAGCCCAAGCGCTCGGTTATCAGCTTCGACAAGTGCTATATCGAGGTCAACGAGTATCCGCGCGCCGACCATGCGATCATCGTGTGGACTGCGGACGGGCACCGTGAGGAGGTCCACGCCGGCACCGAGGCCTACGCTCTGTGCTACGAGATGGCCGACCTGGAGAAGGCCGTTGCCGGCGATGATTCGAAGCGCGAGCTTCTGGGCTATGCTTCCGATGTTATGGAGCTGATGACCAAGCTCCGCGCCGACTGGGGAGTCGTGTACCCCGAGGAGGAGTAAGCGATGCTTGCGGAAGATAGGCTCAACGCGATTGTGTCGATGGTGCAGCAGGCCGGCTCGGTTACCGTGCCGGAGCTTGCCGAAGCCCTGGGCGTGACACCGTCCACCATTCGCCGCGACTTGCAAACGCTCGACCGCGCGCACCGTATCGCCAAGGTACACGGAGGCGCGACGAGTCTGGAGCGCGCGCACGTGACGCGCGACCTGACGATCGGCGAGCGCAGTGATCTCCATAACGACGATAAGGAGCGCATCTGCGCCCGTGCGGCGGCGTTTGTGGAGCCCGAGAGCTTTGTGTACATCGATTCAGGTTCGACGACGCTTAGGCTCATCGAGCATCTTCCGCGCCTTGAGGGCGTCACCTATGTGACCGACTCCGTGCTCCATGCTCAGCATCTCGCTCTGCGCGGCATGCGCACCGTGGTGCTGGGCGGCGAGCTCAAGCCCGAGACCGAGGCGCTCGTCGGTCCCGACGCCTTGGCAACCCTGGACCGCTATAACTTCAACTGCGGCTTTTGGGGTTCCAATGGCATCGCCGCCGAGCAAGGTCTCACCACACCGGATATCGAGGAAGCGCAAGTAAAGCGTATCTCGATGCGCCATACCGCCAAACGCTTCGTAATCTCAGACGCCAGCAAATTCGGCATGGTGGCGCCCGTCAAGTTCGCGGACTTCCGCGACGCAACGATTATCACTGCGGGCGAGGTGCCCGCCAAGTACCAGTCGATGGACAACGTCGTCACGGTCTAGCAACGGGGGACATGGCCAAAACCACCACAAAGGTGCCTGTCCCCATTGTGATGGTTCAACAACAGAAGCGGCAACGTCCATTACGGGCGTTGCCGCTTTTGTTATCTGCCGGTTTATCTCAATCTGTAACAACTAGACCGTTAAGAGTGGGTTAGATGTTACAGATCGAGATTCTTCCGAATCACATGGACCCTTTGTCTCGATCTGTAACATCTGGGGCTAATTTTGCCGAGTTATTGTTACAGATTTAGATTTTCCCTTGCGGGGGATTTGAGCGTCTCGATCTGTAACAGATAGACCGGAAAATGGGTTCTAACTGTTACAGATCGAGACGTTTTGGGACCGTGGCTGAGCTGTTGCGACAAAGCCACCACCAAGGCGCCCGTCCCTTATTGGCAGGTTTTAGGGCTCCCAGGGGCAAGGGGCTTCGATGTGGATGTGCTCTCCGGTTACGGGATGCGTAAAGGACACGCTGTGGGCATGGAGCATCAGGCCGCAGGGGCGCGGCGTTCCGTACAGGTCGTCGCCAACCAGGGGATGACGCTCGCTCGCCAGATGCACACGGATTTGGTGCTTGCGGCCGGTGAGCAGCTCGACATCGATATACGAGCGCGTGGGCAGGCCACGACGGCTCTTAAGACGCTTGAGCACCTTCACGCGCGTCTGAGACGGCTTGCCGCTGGCGCCGACGCGCATCTTGCGACTGTCGTGGCGGTCGCGGGCGATGGGCTTGTCGATGAGCTTTTCGTTCCAGTCGATCTTGCCCTCGGCGAGCGCCAGATAGTGCTTTTCGAATGCGTGGTCGATGACCATCTGGTCAAAAGCGGGCTGCGTCCGCTTGTCGAGCGAGAACAACACCACGCCGGTGGTGCCGCGGTCCAAGCGGTTGAGCGGTTGCATGTCGGTCGCGGCAAAGCCGTCGCCCATCGCCAGCAGCAGGTCGCTGGCGTAGTCGGTGAGCGTGCGCTCGCCGGTGCCGTCGCCGTGGACGATCATGCCGGCGGGCTTGTCGATGGCCATGAGCCAGGCGTCGCAGTAGAGGACTTGAGGTTCTTCGTTCACGTGTAAGCCTTTCGGTTAGCTGATTCCCACAAACATGCAGCCCGAGGTCGCCCCGCGCAGGCGGGCGGCGGGCTTGCGGCCGGCCTGCGCTGCTTCGACGGCACGACGGACGCGGGCGACGGCACGGCCCACCTCATCCGTCTCGAGCAGCGTTCCGTCCACCATGAGACGACGTACGCCGGCATCGAGCAGCTGAGGAACCTGCGGAGTGAGGTCGATGGGGTAGGCATCGTACAGGCGAGAACGGCCATGGATGTCGGTACGCACCGGCATGACCTTGCCGTCGATATTCTTGAGCGACAGCTTGCGGGCACGCAGACGGCAGTTGGCACAATCGTGGATGCAGCCGTTGGCAACCTGCAGAATGCAATGCTCGCTTGTCATGACGCGCGGGCGGCCAAAGACGGTGATGCCCAGAGCCGTGGGCGCGGCGGCTCCGAGAGAGACAATCTCGTCGAGCGTGATCTCGGGCGAGAGCCAAAACGCACCGGCTCCGCGCTCGGCAAGCGCCTCCATGCAGGGCGTGTTGTGCACCGGCAGGCAAGAGCGAATCTCGACCGTGGCGCCGGCCTGCGCGGCTACGGCGAGCTCGGAGATATTGCCGACGGCGACGGTGACTCCGGCATTGATCCAGGGATCGACGCGCTCGTGATCTACGGCGCGGCAGACCTCGTCGAGTACGGGTACGATGCCCTGCTCAAGCGCGTCGGCGGGGGAGAGGTCGGCCGCATCGAGCGCGTCGGTGGTCATGTAGATGCGCGTTGCACCCTCCGCGCGGGCTGCCTCGGCGGCCTCGAGCGAGGTGACGGTGGCGCAGATTTGCGGCTCATCGCGGTAATGCTCGGGCGTGGGGCGGGATTCACTGACGGCAGTCGACGGCAGCTCCAGCGTGCGGCCGCGTTCCTCGTACGGCGCCAGAATGGCCTTCTCCAGCGCTTTGCAGGCGGCGGCGCGCACCTTGTGCACAGCGGAGAAGCCCATGCCGCAGCCCTCATCGAGCGCCACATCAAAGCTCGCAGCCTCAAAGGGAGAGGAGCCCATGCGCCCGACGTGCTCTACCAGATCGGATGTCTCGACGGCGCGGGTCTTGGCAGCCTCGACGGTAAAGCCGGTGGCGGTGGCAGTGAGCGCGGGGTCGTCGCAGCAGGTGAGCGTAACGGTAAACGGCTTGCCCAGACGCGCCACGACGGACACATCAACAGCTCGGCGGCGCAGCACATCGCGCTTGAGCGCGGCGCCGGCGGCGTCGATGGCACGCTGACTGCGAATCACGCGGACGCGACAGCCCTCGGGCATGCTGCGGGGCACGCGACATTCGATGATGTCGCCCGCGGCGGCATCATCGGCGGCAATGGTGGTCAGGAACTGGTCAAACTCGTTATCGTGGCGAAGCTCCAGCAGGTCGCCCTTGCCCACGGGCTCAAACAGCTCAATGCGGGCGATGGCGGCGCGGCGACGGCGGTCGTCGGGCTTGAGGCCGCGCACATCGCGGTTGGCCGGGCGGCTGCCCAGCACCGTGCCCACGATCTGGCCGCGGTTGTTGGAACGCTCGTAGCTCATCATCTCGTCGCCCGAGGTGCCGTCCTGATAGGCGTGCGTAAAGTCTCGGTTAAAGCAGCGCTTGAGTTGACGCTGGCGGGCAGCATCCTCATCCTTATCTACGGCGACCCCGGCCAGCATGTCATCAATCTGACGACGATACACATCAACGATGGAGTACACGTAATCGGGCGCCTTCATGCGGCCCTCGAGCTTGAGCGACGCGGCGCCGGCGTCATGCAGACGGCGAACAAGCTGTGAGGTGTTGGTGTCACGTGGGCATAGCGCACGCTCGCGGCCGGCGGGGGAGAGCGCGCGACCGTTCTCGTCGATCAGCTCGTAGGGCAGGCGGCAGGGCTGGGCGCACATGCCGCGGTTGGCCGATCGTCCCGCCATGGCAAAGCTCGAAAGCAGGCATAGGCCCGAGTAGCAAAAGCAGATGGCGCCATGGCTGAAGACCTCAAGGTCCACATCGGGCGCGGCATCGTGAATGGCGGCAATCTCGTCGATGGAAAGCTCGCGCGAGAGAGTCACGCGGTCGGCGCCCTGCTCGCGGCACCAGATAGTCCCGCGGTCGTCATGGATGTTCGCTTGGGTCGAGATATGCGTCTCGATGCCGGGCAGGGTGCGCTTGACCTCAAAGAACAGGCCCCAGTCCTGGATGATGAAGGCGTCGGCGCCCAGCGTGGAGCAGCGATGGATGAGTTGCAGCGCATCGCCCATCTCGGACTGCTTGATGACGATGTTGACCGTGACGTAGACGCGCGACCCGGCCAGGTGTGCGGCGCGGCAGGCTTGCTCAAAGGCCTCGTCGGTAAAATTGGTGGCCTTGCGGCGGGCGTTGAAGCTGCCCATGCCGCAGTAGATGGCGTCTGCCCCGGCGGCTAGTGCGGCGGCAAAGGGTTCGGGCCCTCCGGCGGGCGCCAAAAGCTCGGGTCTGCGGTTGGTGGTTCGACTGGCGGTTGCGGTCATATCCTGCCTTTCAAAATGCTCAGATACTCAAAAGTATAGTGGCGCCGTCGCGATGGGCGATGCCCGCAGCCTAAGCAGGATAAAGTCTTCAGCAGCCCTTGCAGCAAAAATGATCCGTTTCCCTCCGTACCCAGCGGATCAGGTGATCCATGGGGGACGGAGGGAAACGGATCATTTCGAACTTCACCGTCCGGTCATGCCGTTCAGCGGCCGACAGGCGCCGTTGGGCGATAAAATATTCTCGCAACGTGATAATAATCTTGCATCGCGCGGAAACCTTGAGTACTATCCCAAATCAAGCGCGGTGTTCAGACCGAATTGTGCCTCCCGGTGCGAACGCCGCGCTCACGCTCTCTATCTGATCGTAAGGAGAAAAACATGAGCAAGACCGTCGTGTCTTCCGATAACGCACCCGCAGCCATCGGTCCGTATTCCCCCGGCATCCAGACCGGCAACATGGTGTTCCTGTCCGGCCAGCTGGGCATCGACCCCGCAACCGGTAAGATGCCCGAGGGCGTCGAGGCCCAGGCTAAGCAGTCCCTTGCTAACGTCGAGGCGCTGCTGACCGCTGCCGGTGCCACCTTTGCCGATGTCGTCAAGACCACGGTCTACCTGGCCGACATCGCCGACTTCGCTGCCGTGAACGAGATCTACGCCTCCAAGTTCGAGGCTCCGTTCCCCGCGCGCAGCGCTTTCCAGGTTGCCGCCCTTCCGGCCGGCGGTCTGGTTGAGATCGAGGTCGTCGCCGCTCTCTAAGGCGTTGGCAACAACTAAACATGACATGCAAAAAGACCCTGCAGCGCGTGTGAACTGCAGGGTCTTTTGTCAGGCGATGCGGCAAAATGATCCGTTTTCCTCCGCTCCCAAGGAATCAGCGGGTTAGCCTTCCTTGCGAACTTTTTGCAGGTAGCGGTAGACGCTGGGCTCCGAGATGCCCAGCGCGGTGGCGGCGCAGGCCACGGCGCCCTTGAGCATGAACACCCCGTTGCCGTTGAGATGGCGAATGACGTCCACGCGGTCGCTCTGACCAAGCGACGCCACATCCAGCCCGCGCGTGCTCAGCAACTCGGCAATGCTGCGGTCGATGAGCTCCTGTGTGGACTCCGAAAGACTTTCGACCTCGATAGACGCGGGCTCCGTGCGCGTCGGCGCCGCGTCGAAGCAGGCCATGAGCTGCTGCGCCATGGCGTTGATGGAGCGCACGGTCGAGAGGTCGGTGTTGACGCAGAGCATACCGACGATCTCGCCATTCTCGCGGATAAAGAACGTCGCGGACGCCAACGTCTTGCCACCGGCACCGCGCCCCTCGTAGCCCGTAATAAACGGCAGGTCGCGATACTTGGCATCGTGCATGATCTTGAGTGCCAGATCGGTGGCGGGACCGCCGACCTTACGGCCGCTCACGATGCCGTTGCGAATATCGACGATGGCATGGTCGGGATCCGAGAAATCGTGCAGCACGATTTCGCTGTTTTTGCCGAGTATCTGCTCCAGGAAATCGACCATCGGCAAAAAGCGACGTACGGTCTCGTTCACGGGCAACTCCTTGGGGTGAAATCGGAAATGTTCATAACAATTTTTTCTCATGGTAACACGCTGTTCGTCATCTCGTATATTCGCAGGTACATTGCGTAATACAGACGAGCGGTAGGAATTTGGCGGTAAACGGTCGACCAAAAGAAAAGTTAGATGTTATTTTGACCAGACAATTTCCTGACCTGCGGAAATGCATTGTCTCAGCTCAAGAATAGTCTGATAACAAAAAATTATTATTGAGAATGAGAATCATCTTTAATACGATATGCAACGAAGGCACAACCTCAACCCCGCACTGCGTCACAATAGAGCGTTAGATGCGAAAACAACTATTTCGAGGATTGGTGGTCAAATGACCCAGGAGACGGTTACGAACGGCACTGAAGCCCTGTTCACTCGTGAAGGCATGCCTCCCGTTAAGGAAATGATCCCGTGTGCCCTTCAGCACGTGCTGGCATCGTTTGCCGGCATCATTACCCCGGCGGTCATCATGGCCGGCGTCTACGGCTTTAATAGCCAGCAGAGCACCGACATCATCCAGGTCGCGCTCATTCTTTCGGCAATCGACACGGCCCTTCAGGCCTTCGCTCCCTTCCGTCGCATCGGCGGCGGCCTGCCCATCGTCATGGGCGTTTCGTTCGCGTTCCTCCCGGCCCTCCAGGCCATGGGTGCCTCGGGCTTTAGCTTTGGTGCGCTGCTGGGCGGCGAGATCGTCGGCGGCGCCGTCGCGGTCCTCTTTGGTCTGGCTTACAGCAAGATTAAGTGGCTGTTCCCGCCCGTCGTGACCGGTACGGTCATCTTCTCCATTGGCGTCTCTCTCTATCCCACGGCCGTCAAGTACATGGCCGGTGGCATGGGCACGCCGCTGTGGGGCACTCCGCAGGCCTGGTGCGTCGCTCTTATCACCTTCGCCGTGGTCTTTGCGCTCGCCAACTTTGGCAAGGGCACGCTCAAGCTGGGATCCGTGTTCTTTGGCATGATCGTTGGCATGATCGTTTCGATTCCCTTTGGCATGATCGACTTCTCCAGCGTTGCCACCGCTCAGGTCTTCGCCCTTCCCAAGCTCATGCCCTATGCGCTCGAGTTTGATCCCGAGGTCTGCATTACCCTCGCCGTCGTGTTCCCCATGGTTGCCATCCAGGTTATCGGTGACGTCTCCGCCGCCTGCCTGGGCTCCATCGACCGTATGCCCACCGAGCGCGAGCTCTCCGGCGCTATCGTGTCCCAGGGTCTCACCTCTATGGTCGGCGGCCTGCTGGGCGGTCTTCCCACCAGCGCCCTTGGCCAGAACGTGGGCATCATCTGCTCCAACAAGGTCGTCAACAAGTGGGTCTTTGTGATCATCGCGGCCGTCTTTGCCATCGCCGGTCTGTTCCCGCAGCTCTCTGCCGTCCTTTCCGCTATCCCGCAGCCCGTCATCGGCGGCGCGACCGTCGGCGTCTTTGGCACCATCACCATGAACGGCGTGCGCATGTTCACCCGCGAGGGCCTCACGCAGCGCACCACCACCATCGTCGGTACCTCCGTCGTCTTTGGCCTGGGTATCTGGATGGCCAGCGGTTGCCTTGCCGGCGAGGGCATGCCCGCCTGGGTGTCCACCGTCATCGGCTCCAATGCCGTAACCCCCACCGCCATCATGGCCATTGTCCTTAACCTGATTCTTCCGCAGACGCCGGTCGTGGCTCAACACATCGATGCCGCCAAGGACGCTGCCGTGGATCTGGTCTTGCCCGAGAGCAAGAAGTAACCAATTCGGTGCTATTCGTCGGCGGACGCATCGCCTCGTCCGCCGACGTCATGCGGCGCCAAGCCGCACTTCAAAGGGTTTGTCCCTTTGGTGAAGCGTTGGCGGGAGAGGGCCCGTTTCCGGTGTAGGCCGGCGCTTCGCACTCCGCCATGTCAGAGGTGTCAAACCCCGCCTCTGATGTCGAAGGGAGCATCCATGCTTCTGGTCGCTAACGGTTCCGTCTTTACCCGCAACGCTCAGGCCCCGTTCATCCCCAACGGTGCGGTCGCCATTGACGGAGATACGATCGTCGAAGTGGGCCCCGAGTGCGAGCTCAAGGCCAAGTACCCGGATGCCGAGTACGTCGACGCCCGGGGCAACCTCATCATGCCCGGACTCATCAACTGCCACACCCACATCTACTCGGGTCTGGCCCGCGGCCTTGCCATTAAGGGCTGCAACCCCACCAACTTCCTGGAGAATCTTGAGCAGCAGTGGTGGAAGATCGACGACAACCTGACGCTCGACGGCACCAAGGCCAGCGCCTACGCCACGATTCTGGATTCCATCCGCGACGGCGTTACCACGATCTTCGATCACCACGCGAGCTTCTGCGAGATCCCGGGCAGCCTCTTTACCATTAAGGACGCCGCGCAGGAGCTGGGCATGCGTTCGTGCCTGTGCTACGAGGTCTCCGATCGCCGCGGCCAGGAAAAATGCGACCAGGCCATTGCCGAGAACGCCGAATTTGCTCAGTGGGCCGCCAAGGAGCGTCGCGAAAACGACAACCACATGATCGCCGCCATGTTTGGCGGTCACGCCACCTTTACGCTGTCGGACGAGACCATGGACAAGATGGCCGAGGCCAACAACGGCCTGACCGGCTTCCACATCCACGTGTGCGAGGGCATGAACGATGTGTGGGATTCCCGCCTCAACCGCGGCGGTATCAGCCCCGTCGAGCGCCTGCTGCAGCACAACCTGCTCGGTCCCGACACCATGCTCGGCCACTGCATCCACGTGACGCCCGCCGAGATGGATATCGTCAAGGAGTCCGGCACCTGGCTGGTCAACAACCCCGAATCCAATATGGGCAACGCCGTGGGCTGCGCCCCCGTGCTCGAGTTCTTCCGCCGCGGCATCCCCGTGTGCATGGGCACCGACGCCTACACCCACGACATGCTCGAGAGCCTCAAGGTCTTCCTGATCATTCAACGTCACAACGCCGCCATGCCCAACGTGGGCTGGTGCGAGGCCATGACCATGCTGTTCGAGAACAACGCCAAGATGGCCAGCAAGTACTTCGATCGCAAGCTCGGCGTGCTCGAGGCCGGCGCTGCTGCCGACGTCATCGTTATGGACTACAAGCCCTTTACGCCGCTGAGCGAGGAGAATATCGACGGCCACATGCTCTTTGGCATGATGGGCAAAAACTGCCGTACCACCATCATCAACGGCCGCGTCCTGTACAAGGATCGCGAGTTCGTTGGCATTGACGAGGAAAAGATCAACGCGTGGACCATGGCTGAGTCCAAGAAGCTCTGGAGCACGCTCAACGATCGCACCTACTAATTCACAAGTAGATTCACGCGCGTCGGATGTTTCGCCGCATCCGACGCGCGTATAGGCGACCTCCGCGGGGTCGCCGGCGCTGTGCTAGCGCTACACCGTATTTGCGCCCGCCGCGCGGTCTCGCCGGGCGTTACAGAGAGGAGCTCATTATGAGCGACATCATGAGGCCGATCCCGTTTTCGCAGCTGATGAACTGGATCATCGAGGAGCACAAGACCCAGGACGCCATCTTTGGCGTGCGCAAGATGGTCACGACCAACCAGGAGGGCGCGCTTCCCATTTTTGACGAGCGCATCGAGACTCCGTTTGGCCCGGCCGCTGGCCCCAATACGCAGCTTGCCCAAAACATCGTGGCATCCTACGTTGCCGGTTCCCGCTTCTTTGAGCTCAAGACCGTTCAGGTTATGGACGGCGAGGAGCTCTCCAAGTGTGTGAACAAGCCCTGCATCGTGGCGCAGGACGAGTGCTACAACTGCGAGTGGTCGACCGAGCTCGAGGTTCCGCAGGCCTTTGCCGAGTACGTGAAGGCATGGTTTGCCTGCCACCTGATCGCTCGCGAGTACGGTCTGGGCAGCCCGGACGGTTTTGTCTTTAACATGTCCGTGGGCTATGACCTTGAGGGTATTAAGAGCCCCAAGGTCGACGCCTACATCGAGGGCATGAAGGATGCCAGCGGCTCCGACGTCTGGAACGAGTGCCGCGCATGGGCGCTTGCCAACCTGGACAAGTTTGAGCATGTCGACGCCGCGTTTGTCGAGTCCATCCCGGCGCGCGTCTCCAACTCCATCACCGAGTCCACCCTGCACGGCTGCCCGCCGGCGGAGATCGAGCGCATCGCGACCTACCTCATCACCGAGAAGGGTCTCAACACCTACATCAAGTGCAATCCCACGCTGCTGGGCTATGAGTTTGCCCGCCAGCGTCTGAACGAGCTGGGCTTTGATTACATCGTCTTCGACGATACGCACTTCCGCGAGGACCTGCAGTGGGTCGATGCCGTGCCTATGTTCGAGCGCCTGATTGCCCTGTGTGCCGAGCGCGGCCTGGAGTTTGGCGTCAAGCTCACCAACACCTTCCCCGTCGACGTGACGAGGAACGAGCTGCCCTCTACCGAGATGTACATGTCGGGCCGTTCGCTGTTCTCGCTGACCATCGAGGCTGCCCGCCGCATTACCGAGCAGTTCGATGGCAAGCTGCGCATCAGCTACTCCGGCGGTGCCACGGTCTACAACATCCGTGCCCTGTACGATGCCGGCATTTGGCCCGTTACCCTGGCGACTGACGTGCTCAAGCCCGGTGGCTACGAGCGCTTTAGCCAGATGGCCGGCGAGTTTACCGACCTGGACGGCAAGCCGTTCGCGGGCGTTTCGCTCGAGGCCGTGACGGCGATCCAGACCGACTCGCTCACCAACCCGCTCTACAAGAAGCCGCTGCGCCCGCTGCCCGACCGCAAGGTCGCCGGCAAGAGCCCGCTTTCCGACTGCTTTACCACGCCGTGCCGCACGAGCTGCCCCATCCAGCAGGATATTCCCGCCTACCTGGCGGCCGTTGACGAGGGCCGCTTCGAGGACGCACTCAACATCATCATCGAGCGCAACGCCCTGCCGTTTATCACCGGCACCATCTGCCCGCATCCCTGCGGCCGCGCCTGCGAGCGTGCGTTTTACGAGCCCGAGGGCGCCCAGATCCGCGCCAGCAAGCTCAAGGCCGCCCGCGAGGCCATGACCGCCGTGCTGCCCAAGCTGCGCGCCCAGGCCATCGCCAACGACGGCGAGCGCAACGTTGCCGTTATCGGCGGCGGCCCGGCCGGTCTGGCAACGGCGTTCTTCCTGACGCGCGCCGGCGTGCCCGTAACCATCTTCGAGGCCCGCGATTCGCTCGGCGGCGTGGTCCGTCACGTGATCCCCGAGTTCCGTATCGCGAGCGACGATATCTCGCACGATGCCGAGCTCTGCCTGGCCTTTGGCGCCAAGGTTCAGCTCAACGCCCGCGTGGAGTCCATCGACGAGCTCAAGGCCCAGGGCTTTACCGACGTGGTCGTGGCCACCGGTGCCTGGATGCCCGGCTCTGCGGGCCTGGGCGAGGGTGCCGAGCTCGATGTGCTGGAGTTCCTCGAGGCCGCCAAGAAGGGCGAGAAGCTCGAGCTGGGCGAGGACGTCGTGGTCATCGGCGCCGGCAACACCGCCATGGATGCTGCCCGCGTGGCCAAGCGCCTGGCTGGTGTGAAGAACGTGCGCCTGGCGTATCGCCGCACCAAGAAGCAGATGCCCGCCGACGAGGAAGAGCTTGATCTTGCTCTTGCCGACGGCGTTGAGTTCTGCGAGCTGCTGGCTCCCAAGGCACTCAACGGCGCCGTGCTGACCTGCGACGTTATGGAGCTTGGCGAGCCGGATGCAAGCGGCCGTCGCAGCCCTGTCGCCACGGGCGAGACTGTTGAGCTTCCCGCCACCACGGTGATTTGCGCCGTGGGCGAGGGCATCGACGCCAGCCTGTACGATGCCGCGGGCGTCGAGCACGACCGTCGCGGCCGCCTTGCCGCCACCTCCACCGGCGTCGAGGGCGTCTGGGCTGCAGGCGATTGCCGTCGCGGTCCGGCCACCGTGGTCGAGGCTATTGCCGACGCCGCCGAGGTCGCCCGTGCCATCGCCGGCGTGGACTTTAACAAGTACGCCGACTGCAACGAGCAGGCCGGCCGCGAGAACACCTGCTACGAGCGCAAGGGGTCGCTGTGCCGCGACAAGCGCAACTGCACCAAGACCCGTTGCCTGGGCTGCGGCTCGGTGTGCGAGGTCTGCTGCGACGTGTGCCCCAACCGCGCCAACGTGGCCATTAAGGTGCCGGGTCTGGCCAAGCATCAGGTCGTCCACGTCGATGGCATGTGCAACGAGTGCGGCAACTGCGCCGTGTTCTGCCCCTACCAGGAGGGTCGTCCCTACAAGGACAAGCTCACCCTGTTCTGGAGCGAGGAGGACATGGAGAACTCCGAGAACGAGGGCTTCCTGGCCGTGGACGAGGACCACTTTAAGGTTCGCGTCGCCGGCACGGTCCGCACCGTCTCGGTCGATGCTGTCAACACCGGCCTTCCCGAGGCCGTCCGCCTGACCATCAGGGCCGTGCGCGACAACTATTCGTACCTTCTTAAGAAATAGGCGAGTCTCTTATGGCCAAATCCATTCAACATAACGTGGCCTACGTTGCCTGCGGAAGCGGTTGCGCCTCCGCAGGCGGCGACGCCCGCTGCAGCGAAGGCTGCATTGGCTGTGGCGCCTGCGTCACGGCCTGCCCCCACGGCGCCATTGCGCTGGTCGATGGCATCGCCCGCGTGGACCGCTCAAAGTGCACGGGCTGCGGCCTGTGCGGCATGGCGTGTCCGCAGCGCGTGATTGCCTTCGTTCCCGGCTACCAGAACATCCTGGTGCGCTGCAACAACACCGATAAGGGCGCCATTGCGCGCAAGATCTGCGACACGAGCTGCATCGGCTGCGGCATGTGCGCCAAAAAGTGCCCTGCCGGCGCAATCCGCATCGAGGACAACTGCGCCCACATCGACGGCGCCGACTGCCTGTCGTGTGGTATGTGCGCCGTCGTGTGCCCGCATGGCGCCATTCACGACCGCACCGGCATCGCCGCCGGCGTGTAGAAGGGAATCACCATGGCACAGGAATTCACTTTTACCGTTAACGGCGTCGAGCGCACGACGACTCAGAACAAGCCGCTGCTCCGCTACCTGCGCGACGACCTGCGCATTCACTCCGCCAAGGATGGCTGCTCCGAGGGCGCCTGCGGTACCTGCACCATCCATGTGGACGGTGCGGCCGTCAAGGCCTGCGTGCTGACCACCGCACTTGCCGCCGGCCGCAACATCGTGACCGTCGAGGGCCTGCCCGAGGACGTGCGCGAGGCCTTTGTGTACGCCTTTGGCGCCGTGGGCGCCGTGCAGTGCGGCTTTTGCATCCCCGGCATGGTCATGGCGGGTGCAGCGCTTATCGCCGAGGATCCCGAGCCTACCGAGGAGCAGATCAAGTACGCCATCCGCGGCAACGTCTGCCGTTGCA
The DNA here is from genome assembly GCA_036426035.1 of Collinsella sp. GTDB lineage: Bacteria > Actinomycetota > Coriobacteriia > Coriobacteriales > Coriobacteriaceae > Collinsella. Next base: position 32,988 of record JAXJPE010000067.1, on the reverse strand, counting down.
CCGGCTACAAAAAGATTATCGAGGGCATCTCGCTGGCCGCAGCGGTGCTCCGCGGCGAAAAGCAGATTGATGAGGACCTGGAGCGCGGCGACGACTACGGCGTGGGTAAGCGCGCCTTCCGTATCGACGTGCGCAAGAAGGTGCTCGGCGAGGGCAAGTATCCCGACGACATCGACGAGCTCGATCAGCCGGGCCTGACCTATGCTAGCGCCGTGCGCTCCAAGTATCCGCGCGCCCGCGTGCTCTCCATCGATACCTCCAAGGCTGAGGCCCTGCCCGGCGTGGTGGGCATCCTGCGCGCCGAGGACGTGCCGGTCAACCAGGTCGGCCACCTTATCCAGGACTGGGACGTCATGATCGCCCAGGGCGATATCACCCGCTGCGTGGGTGACGCCATCGTGCTGGTGGTTGCCGAGGACGAGGCGACGCTCGAGAAGGCCAAGAAGCTCGTAAAGATCGATTACGAGCCGCTGGAGCCTGTGCGTAACATTGTCGAAGCCAGGGCTGCCGACGCGCCGCGCCTGCACGACAGCTTCTTTGCCTTTGGCAACACGGTGGAGCTCAAGGACAATGTATGCCAGAGCCGTCACGTGACGCGTGGCGACGCCGCCAAGGCGCTGGCGGAGAGCGCGTTCACCGTGACGCAGCGCTTTACCACGCCCTTTACTGAGCATGCCTTCTTGGAGCCCGAGTGCGCCGTCGCCTTCCCGTACAAGAACGGCGTCAAGGTGCAGTCGACCGACCAGGGCGCCTACGATACGCGCAAAGAGTGCGCCCACATGTTTGGCTGGGACAACGAGCCCGAGCGCGTGGTCGTCGAGACCATGCTCGTGGGTGGCGGCTTTGGCGGCAAGGAAGACGTGTCAATCCAGCACCTGGCTGCGCTCGCCGCGTATAAGTTCCAGCGTCCCGTGAAGTGCAAGCTCACGCGTGCCGAGTCGCTTGCCTTCCATCCCAAGCGTCATGCCATGGACGGCACCTTTACGCTGGGTTGCGACGCCGAGGGCAACTTTACCGGCCTGGATTGCGAGATTAACTTTGATACCGGCGCCTACGCGTCGCTGTGCGGCCCGGTGCTCGAGCGCGCCTGCACGCATGCCGTCGGCCCCTACAAGTACCAGAACACCGACATTCGCGGTTTTGGCTACTACACCAACAACCCGCCCGCCGGCGCGTACCGCGGCTTTGGCGTGTGCCAGTCCGAGTTTGCGCTCGAGAGCCTGATCGACCTGCTGGCCGAGAAGGTCGGCCTGGATCCGTGGGAGATCCGCTACCGTAACGCTATCGAGCCGGGCGAGGTTTTGCCCAACGGCCAGATTGCCGATTGCTCCACGGCGCTTAAGGAGACGCTGCTCGAGGTCAAGGATGCCTACTACGCGCATCCCGGACACGCCGGTATCGCCTGCGCCATGAAGAACGCCGGCGTGGGCGTGGGTCTGCCCGATGCCGGCCGCTGCAAGATTCGCGTCGAGAACGGCGTGGCTACGGTCTATGCCGCCACGTCCGACATCGGCCAGGGTTGCAATACCGTCTTTTTGCAGGACGTTGCCGAGGCATGTGGCTTGCCGCTTCGCTGCATCGCCAACGGCGAGTGCTCTACCGAGAACGCCCCCGACTCCGGTACCACGTCTGGCTCGCGTCAGACGGTCGTGACCGGCGAGGCCGTGCGCGGTGCCGCCTTCCTGCTGCGCGATGCTATGGTTGGCATCGAGGCTGGCAAGCCTGCGCCCGATGCTCCCGTGAGCGCGCATGGCGACGGCGTCAAGATCGAGTACGACGACGGTCGCGCCTATCAGCTGCACACACAGGAACTCGTCGCCGGCCAGGGTATGCATCCTCAAGATCCCGCTGCCGCCATCAAGGCGCTCGAGGGCTGCGAGTTTGGCTACGTGTACCTGGAGCCGACCGACAAGCTGGGCGCCGACGTTCCCAACCCCAAGAGCCACATCTGCTACGGCTTTGCCACGCATGTGGTCATTCTGGATGATGACGGCCGCGTGAGCGAGGTCTATGCTGCGCACGATTCCGGCAAGGTGGTCAATCCCATCTCCATCCAGGGTCAGATCGAAGGCGGCGTGCTCATGGGTATGGGTTATGCACTGACCGAGGACTGGCCGCTCAAGGACTGCGTGCCCCAGGCAAGGTACGGTACGCTCGGGCTGTTCCGTGCGCCCGAGATTCCGGATATCCACGCCATCTACGTTGAGAAGGACGAGCTGCTGCCTGTGGCATACGGCGGCAAGGGCATCGGCGAGATCGCAACGATCCCCACGGCGCCCGCCGTACAGAACGCCTACCGCGCATTTGACGGCAAGCTGCGCCCGGATCTGCCCATGGTGGATACGCCGTACAGCCGCGCCCGTCACCGCGGGTAGGGTAGAGCGCGGACGGTCATTACTGACGGGCTGTTCGCGCACAACACCAACTGTATATGCTGCACCTTTGGCCCCGGCTCCATCGCGAGCCGGGGCCTTTTGTTTGGAGCGCCTCCGCATACGGAAACTGCGTCCCGGATTTGGCGCTCAGAATGGGATGCGCCTTCCATATGGCATACCTAGCGGAAAGCGTGTCCCGGAATTTGGCTCCAGAGTGGGATGGACTTTCCGGTTGGAGCTTCAAACGGAAAGTGCATCCCGGAATCCGCGCCTGGAATGGGACGCACTTTCCGGAACAGCCCTCAACCGGAAACTGCGTCCCAGAATTTCGCTTCAGAGTGGGATGCCGTTTCCGGCTGAACCCTCTGGCGGAAAGTTCATCCCAGAATTGACGCTCGGAGTGGGACACAGTTTCCGGATGGAACCTCAGCGGAAATTGCGTCCCAGTTTGAGCGTCTATTCCGGGATGCAGTTTCCGCTGGGCGCTTCAGCCGGAAAGCGTGTCCCGTTCTGGGCCTTGATTCCGGGATGCGGTTTCCGCTAGGCATGCCATCTGGAAAGCGCATCCCGTTTTGAGCGCTCAATCTGGGACATGGTTTCCGCGGGTGCTGCCAACTGGAAAGTGTGTCCCAGTTTGGTGGGGAGGCGGGCATAAGTTCAGCAGTCCCTACAGGTCAACCTCGTTGAGCCATGTCGGCAGCGCGGTCTGCCGGATGCCTGCCGTCTGCAGCTTTTTGGCGAGCATTCCTGCCGAGCGGACCTCGTTCATGGTAAAGCGCAGCAGAGGGTGACCGTAGAGCGATAGATGCGCCTCGCGCTGTCGTTCGGCAACGAGTGCCTCGGCGGTGGTGCGCCTGGCTAGCATGGCCTGGTCGGTATACTTGACGAACCCGTCGAGTTCTCCCAATGTGAGCTCCCGCGCCTGGCGCTCCCAGGCAAAGTCCGTTCGTATGGGCTTAGTCGAATCGAAGGGGTCCGTCAACTCGTATTGAAGCCAGTCGGGCGCAAAGCCCGTTTCGATCATGACGGCGCGGGCGACTGATTCTCCACCGCTCTCGGCGCGGGCGTCGGCATATCGAAGTGTCGTGAGGGCGGTGCGAATCGCGCGACCATTGCGGGCGGTCGCTCGTTGCTCGACGGCCTCCATCAGCTGCTCTCGCGTTAGACCAAGCTTTGAAATCGCCGAATCGGCAATGGGCATGCCATCGGCAAAACCGGTCTGCAGCAGGCAATCTGTGGCCGTTTGGATAGGCGGCGTTACCGATATGCCGGATAGACGGATTGCTCCGGCCGGCTCGATCAGATGCCGCTGAATATGCACGCCCGGGCGAGCCGACGGCTTGGTGGCGCTGCAGGCATGCACGACATTCAGGTGTCGCCACGAGACCTCGAGCCCCAGCAGGCAGGCGGCCGAAAACGAGCAGAACGTCCAATCGGGGTGGATGATCGCAAGGGTGCGGATAATCTCACAATGACGTTGTGCCCGATTGAGCTCTTTCCAGCGTGACTTGCGCGCGAACATGCCCGGCATGGGGGAGACGACCATGTCGCCGATGCGCCGAAGGAGCGCTTTTCTGATCGCCGCACTCGGGGGAATCAGGCAGCGCCCCTCTTGTTCGGCTTGAGTGAGCAATTGGTCGATGAGTTGATCATTGCAATGGGTCATGAGCTACCGCCTCCTTTTGGGTAGCAAAAACGTATCAGCTGGAACTTGCCGCTCAGCTGACCAAAAGCTGACCAAAATCTAACCATGCAGGTAGATGGCCTGGTTTTGACGTTATTTTTTGAAGCCGAATCGGTGGGCGGTAATCGGCACCCGTGAATGGTAGCGAGTTATGAAGCCTTGGTAAGTTTCGGGCCGTGAACTTTTTAGAAAAATGGTTGTTTATCTGCTATTTTGAAGCTCTGGATTGCGCGTTTGAGGACGTGTGATATGAGCGGTTGATCGGTCCTCAAGCGGAAATTGCATCCCGGAATTTGGCTCCAGAGTGGGGCGCAGTTTCCGATTGGGACCTCTGGCGGAAGCTGTGTCCCGGAATCGAGCCCCAGAGTGGGACGTGCTTTCCCATTAGGAGATCTACCGGAAACTGCGTCCCGGATTCGACGCTCGGAATGGGATTCGTTTTCCGGTAGAGGCCTCAAATGGAACATGCGTCCCAGGACCCGCAGCGGCACCGCCGCGCAACTTTGTGTCCGCACGGGTGGCTATGTTTACTGCAACATAGTCATTCGTGGAAAGGACGGATGCCATGGCAACGGATAAGACCGGTTATGTGAGCGTTGGTGCCCGGATCGAGGATAAGGTCATGCCCGATCGCGTGATCTTTAGCATTGGCTTTGGCGGCCGCTTTGATACCAAGGAGGCGTGCCTGGGCGATTACAACGCCGATCGTGCCAAGGTCGCCGCTGCGCTGGCGCCCTTTGGTCTGGATGACGAGTTGACGTGTCGCCGGTACACCTGCTATGCGCAGACGACGCGCAAAAGGGCAGCCATCGTGGGCTACGACTACTATGCGTACGGCGCGGTTGTCGCGCCTGTCGATTCGATTGACTTTGCGGCTGTGTGGACGGCGCTCAACACCTGCGGATCGCATGCCGACATGAACATTCGATTTGAACTTGCGGATGAGCGCGCGGCGGAGGACGTCCTGATTGCCCGCGCTGTCGAGCGCGCTCGCGGTAATGCGCAGGCGCTTGCTGCGGCGGCGGGGACTAAGCTGGGCGGCATCAAGCATATCTCGTATAACAGCCGGCCGGGGGAATATGGTGGGGTGTACTGCGCTGCCATGGGCGCTCCCGATGGGGCATCCGGAGGCCTTGGGGAAACGGTGCTGGATCCGGAACCCATCGAGGTCGAGTGCTCCGTGGACGTGGAGTGGTGGCTGGAATAGTGGACGAGTCGGGCGTGCCGTGCTTCCGTTACCGAAAATCCATTTGGTAAACCTGGCAGCCGTGGGTAGAATAAGGTCGACGGCAGCCCAAGGGTGATAGCTGGGCAGCGCCGTTACTTCGATTAAGGGGTCAATGCCTTAGTGGCGTCGACCCCTCTTTTTCTGCTTCGTACGCTGCTTGAGTGCCTCGGTAAGCCCGATAAGCGCCGTGAGGAGCGAGACCAAAGCGGTCAGGAGCTTCACGAAATCAGTCAGATCGGTCATGGGCATCACCTCCCGTCGCATGGAGGGCGCTGCCCGGCACATGGAACTGCCGTCAACAATAACCAGTCTATCAAACTGCAGTCATAAATACGAATATATGTTCGCTAATAACAGCGACGTGGCCATCTCAAAGCGCGGCTTTACGCAAGGGTGTCGGGTGGCCGCGCTGGGCGATTTCATGTCCGCACGAGCGCCTATCCTTACGGCAATGTAGCCGCCTATGTAGCAAGCGGCAGTTGACGGAGAAAGGCCCTAACCGTGTCAGCTGAAAAGACGCCGGGTATCTCGGCTATCGATACGACGAACTTTGCGCGCCAGATTGTGCTGGACTTTGAGTTTGCGCCGGTGCCAAAGCAGCGCCAGCGCCGTGGACTGCGCAATGAGATTATCGAGGTCGGCGCGGTCAAGCTCGATTACCGCGGCAACGTTATGGGTGAGTTCTCGCAGTTTGTGCAGACGGAATTTACCGAAGGCGTTGCGTTTCCCGTCCGCGAGCTTACGGGGATATCGGCCGTGGACACCGCGATGGCTGATCCTCTCTACATGGTGATCAAAAGGCTTAGCGATTGGATTGGTCGCTACTCCGCCCAAATAGTTTGCTGGAGCGGGACGGATCGTCGACAGCTTTTGACCGAGTGTCAGGCAAAGCACATCGACCTTTCCGCATTTCCTGCGGACTGGGCCGACCTGCAGGCGTTTTACACCTCGATTATGGATGTGGGCAGCCACGGGTGCGTCTCGTTGGGCGACACGGCAATGTGGTTTGGCATCGAGTTCGATGAGTCGACGGGCCACGCCCACAGCGCCCTGGCCGACGCGCGCGTAACCGCCAAATTGCTCAAGCAGGCGATGGACGGGGAGTACCGCGTGAGTCCGCGCGCTCAGGAAGTCCGCCAACGGTGGGGGATGGGCGAGCGAGCTCAGACGCGCCTTTACAGCAAGTGCCCCGAGCTGGGCGACCTGCTGCTGAGGCTTAAGGCGGAGGGGAGGTAGGCCTTTTGAGAACGCCATTCGGTTTGGCATGGCGGAGCTGTAAGCGCGACTCCGCCCTGCTGTTTGAATCGAAGCGTCAACCAGTATGACGAGCTGTCTGGTCTGTCTGCCTACACCCCCGCAATCCCGCGCGCGGCACTCAGCAGCTCATACTCCCTCTGGCTCCACTGGCGCAGATCGGTCGCGCGTACGGCGTCGCGGCACAGGTCCAGGAACACCTCGGCGCCCTCGCAGAAGCACTCGCGGGCAAAGTCGCCCGAGCCGTCCGCAACGCACACGCCGTCGGCGAAGAGCTTCCAGCTGGACGGCTCACGCGAGTCGTCTCCGAGCAGCTTGATCTGCAACACGTGTGGATTGCCAGCAGCACAGAGCTCTTCCTCGAGCTTCTGTACCGTAAAACGCATCTGGTGGGAGAGGCTGCTCTTGACCATGGTCGAGGTGTAACCATTCGGCTCGTCCAGAAGATGCATTCGTTTTGGTTTGGATGCCAGGTTGTGGAAATTGCGCTCACTGCGCACGGAGAAATTGTCCATATGGACTCCTTTCATCGATGTTGGCAGGGCCACCGTGCCTTTTGGCCGGTTGGCGTCGGGATCGTGGAGCCAACTCTCTACCCCGACTCTGGATAAAACGCGCCCGCTCCTTGCGGGCAAGAGGAAGTTTATCAACGCGCGCGGACAGAAATCAAGCGCCGCCTGCGAAATGATGTGCAGACGGCGCTTGATTACGCGGCAATTATTCGGCCAACATCCGGAAAAGTGTCTAAATCAGCCGTATGAAAGTACGGAAAAGTGTTAAATTCGAGCCGCCCAAATTACGGAAAAGTGTAAAACTGCACGTAAACAGGGGTGCGGCATAGCTTATGTTCCAACCTAGCTGTTGGGGTCGCCCTTGAGGGTGTTGATGTCCAGGTACTGGTTGTCGTCCTCTGCTTTCTGCGTTGCCGATTCAGACGCGGTGGGGCCGCGGAATAGCTGGAATCCCTCAAACGCGATCACGCCGAGCAGGGCGATGATGATGGCGATAAAGACAACCTTTGCCGCCTGCGAAAACTCCGAAAAGCGCGGCGGTTTTTCTTCGGTGTGGTAATCGGCAGCGCGCTTATCGTCGGTGCCGTGGGTATACGACGATGCCGAGGCTGCCTTTACGCTCGCTTGGTTGTAATCGGGAGCGGGCGTGGCAGCAAACGGGTCACGAGAATAGCCGCGCGACGCTTGGCCGTAATCCTCGGTTTCGATGCGGCTGGCGCGAGGCTGTTCGCTCGGGCGGTTGTCGTATGCTGCGGTGTTGTCGTATGCGGAGTCGCGTTCCTCGGCAGCCGCAAACAGGGGGTTTACCGGAATGTTGAGCGCCGGCATGCCGCCCGAGGTCTCGTCCAGATCTGCCGCCGCCCAGGAATCAAAGGCAAACTGACGGTTGGAAAGATCATCCAGATCCATGACAGGCGGCTCGAGCTCGGGCTCGGGAGCCGTGTATGCCGACTGCTGCGGGGCAGCGTAGCGAATCGTGCTGTCTGCCGTGGGGCGCTGTGCCGCTGCAGCGAGAAACGCCGCCGTCTCGGACGGATCGCTAGCAGGACGGGGTGCAGGGGCGGCTTTACGCGTCGCCTGCACGATGGGACGGGTGGCAAAGTCGTCCGCGGGCACGGATGCCGGCGCGGGCGTGGCGGAAGGTGCGGGCTTTGCACTTGTCGGGCGAGCTCCACCGCCCATGAGTTCCTCGGCGGTCCAGGGGCGGTCGCTCATCACGTCGTCGAGGCTCAGCGCAAAAAGGCCCTCTTCGCCCTCGTCAAACGCGTGTTTCGCATGCCTGGCGCCAGAAACGGTGCCTCCGCGGCCGTTGCGTGATGCGTTGCTCGACCCCATCTTGTTCCATCCTTTCGAAATGCTCATATTCATCGATTATATGGAACTTGCCTTGCGGCCGACTCTCGGATTCGTGCATTCCAGAACTCGTGCCCAAAAGGGGAGGGGCGCAGGCGCGCTGACTATTTGTCGCCGGCGGCAGCCTTTGCCTCGTTGAGGTAGCTGTAGAAGCTGTATTTGGAGATGCCAAAGAACTCGCAGGCGCGTTCGCTCGACTTGGAGATGAGGAAGGCGCCGCGACGGTCGAGGTAGCCAATGGCGCGGATGCGCTCGTCTTTGGTCATGAGCGCTGCGGGCTTGCCCACAAACTGTTCGCACTCGCGCAGCAGGTCTTCGAGCAGGTCGCCGATGTTTTTGGTAATGGGCTCGGGCTCGGTGTAGCCCGAGCCGCCGGTGCCGGTGAGCGCGTCGAGCGAACGCTCAAAAGCCTTCATGAGCGTAATGTCAAAGTTAATGCCCAAAATGCCGACGGGCTTGCCCTCGTCGTTGCGGATAAAGATGGTCGAGGACTTGAGCAGCTTGCCATCGGCGGTTTTGGTGAGGTATGGCTCGCGGTCGTGCACGTCGGCGGTGCCCTCGTGCATGGACTCAAGCACAATATGGCTGGGGCCGTCACCCAGTTTGCGCCCGCTGACGTGGCCGTTTTCAATCACTACGATGGAGTGGTCCACATCCTCGGTCTCCAGGTCGTGGACGACGACTTCGCAGTTGGGGCCAAATTGGAGCGCCAGGCCGTGTGCAAGGCGCTTGTAGAACTCAATCTGTGCGGGGGTCATGGGTGCCTTCCTAAAAATTAGTTTGGGCACACTTTGCCATAAACCACACCTGTTCGCAAATAACGAAAGCGTCGCTGCGTTATGTAACCGTTCGGCGGCGAAAAAGTACCGATTACGGCAACAAACAATTTGTTAGGTTTAGCAATCAAAAAGTGTGATAGAACAGTGCTAACAAACTTTTTGTTTGGCATCCACATAAAAGTTCAGTCGCAGGAATGGGAATGGGCTGAAACGCGTATGCGGGGGCCGGCAAGAGAGAACTTAAGGAGTTCACCGTATGGCCGATAAGATCCAGTGGGCGGGCAACACGATGCCCAAGAGCGATGACAAGCACTTGGGAATCATGAGCCTCGACCACGTGAAGAAGGCCCGCGCCTTCCACCAGTCGTTCCCCCAGTACACCGTCACTCCGCTTGCCCGCCTGGACGGCCAGGCCGCGCGCCTGGGCCTGTCCAACCTGTGCGTTAAGGACGAGAGCTATCGCTTTGGCCTCAACGCCTTTAAGGTTCTGGGCGGTTCGTTTGCCATGGCCAACTACATTGCCGACGAGACCGGCAAGGACGTTGCCGAGTGCACCTTCGATTACCTGACCTCCGATCAGCTTGCCAAGGACTTTGGCCAGGCTACCTTCTTTACCGCCACCGACGGCAACCATGGCCGCGGCGTGGCATGGGCTGCCAACAAGCTGGGCCAGAAGGCCGTCGTGCACATGCCCAAGGGTTCCACCAAGCCCCGCTTCGATAACATCGCCGCCGAGGGCGCCACGGTGACCATCGAAGAGGTCAACTACGACGAGTGCGTGCGCATGGCCGCCGCCGAGGCCGATGCCTGCGAGCGCGGCGTCATCGTTCAGGACACCGCCTGGGAGGGCTACGAGAAGATTCCGTCCTGGATTATGGAGGGCTACGGCACCATGGCTTCCGAGGCTGCCGAGCAACTGCGCGAGATGGCCATCAACCGCCCGACGCACGTCTTTGTTCAGGCTGGCGTGGGTTCGCTCGCCGGCGCCGTGGTGGGCTACTTCACCAACCTGTATCCCGATAACCCGCCCACCTTTGTTGTGGTCGAGTGCGCTCCTGCCGCCTGCCTGTACAAGGGCGCTGCCGCCGGCGACGGCGATCCGCGCATCGTGGACGGCGACATGCCCTCCATCATGGCCGGCCTGTGCTGCGGCGAGCCCAACATCCTGGGCTGGGATATCCTGCGCAACCACACCACTGCCTTCGTGTCCTGCCCCGACTGGGTCACCGCTCGCGGCATGCGCACCCTGGGTGCTCCCGAGAAGGGCGACCCGCGCGTCATCTCCGGCGAGTCCGGTGCGGTGACCACCGGCCTGGTCGAGACCCTCATGCTCGATCCCGAGTACGCCGAGCTCAAGGAGCTCATCGGCCTGGACAAGACGAGCTCCGTACTCTGCTTCTCCACGGAAGGTGACACGGATCCCGACCAGTACCGTCGCATCGTCTGGGAAGGCGAATACCCCACTTGCTAATACTGGGCGGAGTAAATAGGTATCGCTCCGCCACCCCACAGGTAGATTCCTTCGTTTGAAAGGTTATGAACAATGGCTAAAGAACTCGATTTCGACGCTATCAAGGCTGCTGCTGAGTCCCACCGTGCTGATATGTCGCGTTTTCTTCGCGCAATGATCTCCCATCCCTCTGAGTCCTGCGAGGAGGGCGAGGTTGTCGCCTGCATCAAGGCCGAGATGGAGAGCCTTGGCTATGACGAGGTCAAGGTCGACGGCCTGGGCAACGTCATGGGCTTTATGGGCGAGGGCGACAAGATCATCGCCATCGACTCTCACATCGACACCGTCGGCATCGGCAACATCGAGAACTGGGATGCCGATCCCTATGAGGGCTACGAGACCGACGAGATCATCTACGGCCGCGGCGGCTCCGACCAGGAGGGTGGCATGGCTTCTGCTACCTACGCTGCCAAGATGATGAAGGACATGGGCCTCATCCCCGAGGGCTACAAGATCATGGTCGTCGGCACCGTCCAGGAAGAGGACTGCGACGGCATGTGCTGGCAGTACATCTACAACAAGGACGGCATTAAGCCCGAGTTCGTCATTTCCACCGAGCCCACCGACGGCGGCATCTATCGCGGTCACCGCGGTCGCATGGAGATCCGCGTCGACGTTCACGGCACCTCCTGCCACGGCTCCGCTCCCGACCGCGGCGACAACGCCATCTACAAGATGGCCGACATCATCGCCGACGTCCGCGCCCTCAACAACAACGGCTGCGACGAGTCGACCGACATCAAGGGCCTCGTCAAGATGCTCGACCCCAAGTACAACCCCGAGCACTTCGAGGACGCCCGCTTCCTGGGCCGCGGCACCTGCACCGTCAGTCAGATCTTCTACACCAGCCCCAGCCGCTGCGCTGTCGCTGACTCCTGCGCCATCTCCATCGACCGTCGCATGACCGCCGGTGAGACCTGGGAGTCCTGCCTGGACGAGATCCGCAACCTGCCGGCCGCCAAGAAGTACGGCGACGACGTGAAGGTCTCCATGTACATGTATGACCGTCCGTCCTGGACCGGCGAGGTCTACGAGACCGAGGCTTACTTCCCCACGTGGATCAACAAGGAGACCGCTCCGCACGTCAAGGCCCTCGTCGACGCCCACAAGGCCATGTTCGGTGACGAGCGCATCGGCTGCGAGCCCAGCATGGACAAGCGCACCGGTCGTCCGCTGTGCGACAAGTGGACCTTCTCCACGAACTGCGTTTCCATCCAGGGCCGCTATGGCATCCCCTGCGTCGGCTTTGGCCCGGGTGCCGAGTCTCAGGCTCACGCTCCCAACGAGGTCACCTACAAGGACGACCTGGTCACCGCTGCCGCCATGTATGTGGCTGCCCTGAACCTCTACGATCCGAGCCAGGCCGATGGCGACGCCACCGTGTTCCGCGCCGGTCTGACCAACAACAAGATCGACTAGTCCCATTCCTCGATCTTGTTGAGCCGGGGGCCGCTCGTGTCCCCGGCACCCCCTGTTGACTTGGGGCCCGCGGTCGTTATCTCCCATGCTTCCTCAACGGTAGCGGGTCCTCGTCATGGTGCTCTGCATGTTATAGCCACACGCGCATGCCGGAGCACATCTACTCATTGCGATCGTTTCACCTTTAGAAAGGACATTTACATGGACGCCAAGTTTACCGAGCTCGTCGAGCAGCTGAACGGCCTCGATTTTAAGGGTATGTACGGCAGCGACTTCCTGCACACCTGGGACAAGACCACCGATGAGCTCAAGGCTCTCTACATCGTCGCCGACGCACTGCGCGAGCTGCGTGAGAACAACGTCTCGTCCAAGATCTTCGACTCGGGCCTGGCCGTCTCCCTGTTCCGCGACAACTCCACCCGTACGCGCTTCTCCTTCTCTAAGGCCGCCAACCTGCTCGGCCTTGAGCTGCAGGACCTGGACGAGAAGAAGTCCCAGATCGCTCACGGCGAGACCGTCCGTGAGACCGCTACCATGATTTCCTTCATGGCCGACGTCATCGGCATCCGCGACGACATGTACATCGGCAAGGGCGATGCCTACATGGCCGAGGTCTCCGAGTCTGTCCAGCAGGCCTACGAGGACGGCGTTCTGGATCACCGTCCCACGCTCATCTCCCTGCAGTCCGACTCCGATCACCCCACGCAGTCCTCTGCCGACATGCTCTACCTCATCAACGAGTTTGGCGGTCTTGAGAACCTCAAGGGCAAGAAGGTTGCCGTCACCTGGGCCTATTCGCCCTCTTACGGCAAGCCGCTGTCCTGCCCGCAGTCGCTGATCAGCCTGCTGCCTCGCTTTGGCATGGACGTCACCCTGGCCCACCCCGAGGGCTACGACCTCATGCCCGAGGTCGTCGAGCGCGCCAAGGGTTATGCCGCCGAGTCCGGCACCACCTTTAAGCAGGTCAACACCATGGCCGAGGCCTTCGAGGGCGCCGACATCGTGATCCCCAAGAGCTGGGCTCCGTTTGCCGCCATGGAGAAGCGCACCAACCTGTACGCCGAGGGCGACGACGCCGGCATCGCAGCGCTCGAGAAGGAGCTGCTCGCCCAGAACGCCACCCATCAGGATTGGTGCTCCACGACCGAGCTCATGGAGAAGACTGCCAACGGCCAGGACACCATCTTTATGCACCCGCTGCCCGCCGACATCTCCGGTGTCTCCTGCGAGCACGGCGAGGTCAATGCCGACGTCTTCGACATGCACCGCGTGGGCATGTACAAGGAGGCCAGCTACAAGCCGTACGCCATCGCTGCCATGATGTTCCTGCAGAAGGTTGCCGATCCCGCTGCCGCCCTCAAGGCCCTCGACGAGCGCAACACCGCCCGTTGGTTCCAGGCCTAAAGCTGGGCTGAGGTAAGCCATGTAAAGGGGGCGCTCTGCCAACCGGCGGGGTGCCCCCCTTTTTGCATCGGGGGCATGCGGGATAAGCGCTTTCGATGTAGATGCCCCGCGGCGCGAGTTATGGGTACGATGGTTTCAGGGGAGGTATCGCCATGAAACTTGGTTGCGTCATTATGGCTTCGGGCGAGGGCAAGCGGTTTGGCTCTAACAAGATGCTTGCCGATATCTATGGCGAGCCGCTGATCGCGCGGACGATTGATTCGGTTCCCAAGGGCTTTGACATGGTGGTTTCGACGCGTTGGCCCGAGGTCGCCCAGATTTGCGAGGACAAGCATTGCCCGTGTGTGCTGCACGATGGCGAGCTGCGCAGCGAAAGCGTCCGTGCGGGCCTTTCGTGGGGGGTACAACGCAACTGGAAAGGTTGTCTCTTTTTGCCGGGCGACCAGCCGCTTGTGAGCGCGGATTCTTTTGAGGCCATGGTTCGCGCGTTTGACGAGCGTGGCCGCAAGCATCCGGTGCGTCTTGCGTGCAACGGTGAGCCTTCGAGCCCGGTGCTCTTTCCGGCGGAACTGTTCGATGCACTCATGCGTCTTGAGGGCAAGGACGGCGGCGGTTCGATCCTCAAGGGCCGTGCCGACGTGGTACTGGTCGAGGCGCGTGCCTACGAGCTGTGGGACGTCGATACCGCCAAGGGACAGCGACGCATAGCGGAGCATATCGCCGCCTGCTCGTATTTTGATCGCGTGGCCAACTGCATCAACCAATAAGGAGCAATTATGATCATCATCAAAAACGGCGCGCTCGTGACGCCCCAGGGACTTCGCCGCGCCGATCTTGCCATGGATGGCGATAAAATTGTGCGGATCGCTGCGGCGATTGAGCCTGTCGAGGGCGATACCGTCGAGGATGCCGCGGACTGCTGGGTGTTTCCCGGCTTTATCGACGGCCACACGCACATGCAGTGCTGGACCGGCATGGATTGGACGGCCGATAGCTTTGAGACCGGTACGCGTGCGGCTGCCTGCGGCGGTACGACGACCATCGTGGACTACGCGACGGCCGATCGCGGCGTGACCATGCCCGATGCCTTGGCCGAGTGGCATCATCGCGCCGACGGCACCTGCACGGCAAACTACGCCTTTCATATGGCACTCGCCGAGTGGAATGAGCGCAACCGCGCCGATCTTTCGGCCATGCGCGAGGCGGGCGTATCGTCGTTCAAGACCTACTTTGCCTACGACCACTTGCGCTTGGACGATGCCGAGACACTCGAGGTGCTGGAAGAGCTCAAGCGCCTGGGCGGTATCCTGTGCGTGCATTGCGAGAATGGCACGCTGGTGAATGAACTGCAGAAGCGCGTGTACGAGCAGGGGATTCATGGGCCCGAGGGCCATGCGCTCAGCCGTCCGGACGTGTGTGAGGCCGAGGCCGTGAGCCGCCTGCTGTATCTGGCGCACTTGGTCGGGGACGCTCCGGTCAACGTGGTGCACCTTTCGACCAAGCTGGGGCTCGAGGCCATTCGCGCTGCCAAGGCACGCGGGCAGAAGAACATCTATGTCGAGACCTGCCCTCAATATCTGATGCTCGACGACACCTGCTATTTGGAGCAGGGGGAAGACGGCTTTGCGGGTGCCAAGTATGTGATGAGTCCGCCGCTGCGCCATGCTGGCGACCGTGCGGCCCTGCGCGAGGCGCTTGTGGCCGGCGAGATCGATACCATCGCCACCGACCACTGCAGCTTTAATCTGCACGGGCAAAAGGACCGCGGGCGCGACGACTTCCGCGCGATTCCCAACGGCGGGCCCGGCGTGGAGCATCGTCCCGTCGCGATTGCCACGAGCTTTGAGGGGCAGCTGGGCCCCGAGGACCTCTGCCGCTTGATGAGCGAGAACCCGGCGCGCGTGTTTGGCATGTACCCGCGCAAGGGCTGTCTTGCCGAGGGCTCCGATGCCGACGTGTGCGTGTGGGATCCCCAGGCGCGCTGGACCATTCGCGCGGCGACGCAGCATCAGGCCGTGGACTACACGCCGCTCGAGGGTTTTGAGGCACATGGCCGCGCCAAGGCTGTGTTTGTGAACGGCGTGCTGGCTGCGCGCGACGGCGAGCCCACGGGAGTCCAGCCCGGTCGCTACGTGCCCCGCTAGCAGGAAGGGCGCCAGGGTAGCTAATTTGGGACGGGGCTCTTTTAGCTACCCCTGCCTGCCTGATGATTTTTCTCTCAACATGGGGTAGCTAAAAGAGCCCCGTCCCAAATTAGCTACCCCTTGAGGCTGGTGGCGATGATGGGACGGTCGAGAGCTGCCTCGAAGCGGTCGGCCATCGTTGGGTCGGCAAGCGTGTCGACTTGGTTGAGCATGATGCGGGCATTGTTGAGGTTCAGCATCCGCAGCTCGGCATTGAGCACCATGGCGACGCGCTCGGGCGTGGCGATGTCGGTGGGCTCGCAGCCGCAACGCTCGCAAAAGAGCTCGGGGCGGTGGGCAACCTCGGCGACGGGCTTGCCCAGCCCCGAGGCGCCGACGATCCAGATGACGTTGGCAGTGCCGGCAGGAATAACCGGCTCCCAGGCGGCATGCGCCTTAAGCGGGAGTCGCTTGCTGCCATCTGCCTCGGCCAACACGTAGTCAAAGCGCTGCGCCAGCTCGTTGAGCGGCTCGGCGGGGGCGGAGAGCTTGCCTGTCTCCGGGTCCAAAACACCCGCCTGGCAGATACTTCCGCGGCTCACGCCCGCGCATGCCTCGCAGGTGCAGCCTGGGGCGTGTAAGGCACCTGGCTTCCAGGGCGCGGCGTCCAGGCGACGGTTCGACCCGTCCCATGGCACGCCGGCGACGGGAAACATATGCGTGGTGGTGCAGAGGAGCACGCGGCCGCCGGCGCGCATAAGCTCAAGGCCGAGCGTCTTTAGCAGGGTCGACTTGCCACCGCTGCCGATGATCGCGGTGATGCCCAGCTCAATCTTGAGCGTGGAGGCAAGGCCCCCGTTAATCGTTTCCATCTGTTCACCGCCGTATAATACTGTGATAATAAATAATCATCAGAGTGGCGGTCGAACCGCTTTTGCTCTGCTCAAACCGTAGCACAGGGAGGTGCCCCGGGAATGCTCGTTTATGTTCGCGGCGCCGGCGATATCGCCACGGGCGTCGCCGCTCGCTTGGTGCGCTCCGGCGTGTCGGTCGTTATGGCCGATATCGCGGTTCCCACGTGCATCCGCCGCACAATCAGTTTTTGCGAGGCCATTCGCCTGGGCGAGGTCGAGGTCGAAGGCATTCGCGCTCGCTTGGCACAGACGCCGGCTGAGGCGCTTGCGATTACCGAGGCCGGAGACGTCGCCGTTGTGGTGGACCCCCAGGCCAAGATGCTCGGCGAGTTGAAACCCGCGGCTGTGGTCGACGCGATTTTGGCTAAGCGCAACTTGGGTACCACGCGCGATATGGCGCCTGTCGTCATCGCCGTGGGGCCGGGCTTTACCGCGCCGGTCGATTGCGACGCCGTGGTCGAGACCATGCGCGGTCATTTCCTCGGCCGTGTCATTACCCTAGGTTCACCCCAGCCCAACACGGGCGTGCCGGGTGTCATCGCCGGATACGGCAAGGAGCGTGTAATCCACAGCCCTGCCGCCGGTGCGTTTAGGTCCGACCGCGCAATCGGCGACATCGTGAGTGCCGGCGAGTGCGTTGGGTATGCGGGTGATACGCCCATGTTCACGACGATTGACGGCTGCCTGCGCGGTCTTTTGGCAGACGGCGTTCAGGTGACCGAGGGCTTTAAATGTGCCGATGTTGACCCGCGCGGTGACGCCAGCTACATCAACTATATTTCGGACAAGGCGACATCGGTCGGCGGCGGCGTGCTCGAGGCGCTTGCCATGCTCACCGATGTCTTTAGAGGATAGAAGGCGGCAATGGAAAAGCTCGATGTTGTGAATGCGGCGCTTGCTGCCCTGCGTGCTGGCGAGGCATGCGAGCTGGTGGTCGTGGCCGGCACGGCAGGGTCGTCGCCGCGCGGCGTGGGCGCCTGGATGGCCGTTTTTGCCGATGGAAGCCAAGCGGGCACCATCGGCGGCGGCAAAATCGAGCTCTTTGCGCTGGGCGAGGCCTGCGAGCTGCTGGCCGAGGGTCAATCGCGTCTAGTCCGCTACACCATGGGCGGCGAGAACTCCGATACCGGCATGATCTGCGGCGGAGCCATTTGCCTGTGTTATCTGCACCTGGATGCGACCAAGGCGCCGTTGTTCCAGGAGATTGCCGATGTACTGGCGTATCGACGCATCGGCGACTTCGCCATCGATTTTGAGCCGTTTATCGCAAGCGCGCTCGAAAGCGACGTTGCCGAATACCATGGTGAGGAGTCGCGCCGCACCATAATGGGCTGCCCCGAGCTTTCGCTGGTGGAGGAGGGGAGTAAGGTCACCTACACCAACGCCGCCTCCGAGATTCCCGCGGCGCACATCGAAACGCTCTGCCCCGAGGGCCTGACCTATATCTTTGGCTGCGGGCACGTGGGCGCTGCGACGGCGCGGGTGCTCACGGCGGCGGGCTTTGCCGTCGTGGCTTGCGACGACCGCCCCGGCACGCTGACCCCCGATTGGGTGTCCGGTGTCTACGACCGTCGTCTGGTCGACTACAAGAACCTGAGCAAGCTTTGTCCCATCGGCCCGCGCGACTTGGTGGTCGTGGCCACGGCGGGTCATAAGTCCGATATCGATGTGGTGATTCAGGCCATGCGCGCCAAGCCAGCCTATCTGGGTTGCCTGGGCTCGCGTCGCAAGACGGCCTTTGTGCGGGCCCGCTTGGAACAGGAGGGCTTTACGCAGGAGCAGATCGACGGGCTGCACCTGCCGATCGGCGTTGCCATCGAGGCTGAGGATCCCGAGGAGATCGCCATCTCCATCGCCGCCGAGATGATTCACCTGCGCCGCACCAAGCTCGTCCCCCGCAAGCGCTAATCGCATCCCCATCAATAAGTTGCGGTGAAATAGTCCCTAGATAAGCCCGACGGGCGGTCAGCCAGGAACTATTTCACCGCAACTGCCATTTTCCTCCGTCCCCAAGGGATCAATATGTGCGGGGGAGTTGTGGAGTTGTGCAGGCAGACGAGGTTTTTCTGGAAATACGCACCCAATGCGCGTATAGTACCGATTGTTTTGTCGGCTCCTGCTGCGTCGAGTCCAAACCGCGAAATGCCATGAGCGGCGCGGATGCAGCCAGGAGGCACGAGGACAACCCATCGTGGCCACGCCCCGTGCTTAAAACCCCAAGAAGGAGTGAACAATGGCAGAAGAGAAGTATGTGCCGCGTCTGAAGACCAAGTACAACAACGAGGTCAAGCACCAGCTTCAGGAAAAGTTTCAGTACGAGAACGTCATGATGATCCCCAAGTTTGAGAAGATCGTCGTGAACATGGGTGTCGGCGAGGCCGCTACCGATTCCAAGGCCATCGACGGTGCCGTGCGCGACCTGCGCGCCATCACCGGCCAGCAGCCGATGATCACCCGTGCCCGCAAGTCCATCGCTACCTTCCGCCTGCGCGCTGGTATGCCGATCGGCTGCAAGGTTACCCTGCGTGGCGACCGTATGTGGGAGTTCTTCGATCGTCTGACCTCCGTCGCGATCCCCCGTATCCGCGACTTCCGCGGCATCTCCGCCAAGAGCTTCGACGGCCGTGGTAACTTCTCCATGGGCGTTACCGAGCAGCTCATCTTCCCCGAGATCGACTTCGACTCCGTCGATCACCAGCGTGGTATGGACATCACTTTCGTGACCACCGCCAATACCGATGAGGAGGCCAAGGCCCTTCTGGACGCCTTCGGTTTCCCGTTCAAGAAATAGGTTCACCTGCCCTATAAGCGCCGTTCCCACAAGGGGGCGGCGCTTGGGGCGAACAATACTCTATGTGAGGAGGATATAAGTGGCTAAGACATCGATGATCGTCAAGTGCAATCGCAAGCAGAAGTTCTCTACTCGTGAGTACACGCGCTGCCAGCGCTGCGGCCGTCCGCACTCTGTGTACCGCAAGTTCGGCCTGTGCCGTGTCTGCTTCCGTGAGCTTGCACTCAAGGGCGAGCTTCCCGGCGTTAAGAAGGCCAGCTGGTAAGTCACTACCAGCGTTTCAAGCATCCGTTTGGAACAGGGAAAACGCGCTAAATAGGCTTTGCCGTTAAGGGCGGCGAAGAACCAAGAGCACGTGTTCATCAAGAACGAAGGAGAATCTGTATGAACCTTACAGACCCGATCGCAGATATGCTTACGCGCATCCGTAACGCTAACTCTGTGAACAAGGCCACGGTCTCCATGCCGAGCAGCAAGAAGCTCGTCGAGATCGCTCGTGTTCTGCACGAGGAGGGCTACATCGAGGGCTACGATGTCGAGGACACCGTTCCCCAGAAGACTCTGCACATCACGCTTAAGTATGGTCCCAAGAAGGCTAAGGTCATCAACGGCATCCGCCGCATTTCCAAGCCGGGCCTGCGTAAGTACACCGGCGTTGCCGACATGCCCCGCGTCCGTGGTGGCCTTGGTACCGCCATTATTTCCACCAGCCATGGCGTCATGACCGACCGCGATGCTCGCAAGCACAACGTCGGCGGCGAGATCATCGCTTACGTCTGGTAATTCGCTCGGTAGGTAGAAGGAAAGGAGATCACCGTGTCTCGTATCGGTAATAAGCCTGTCCAGATTCCCGCCGGAGTCGAAGTGGCAGTCAACGGCAACAACGTTGTCGTCAAGGGCCCCAAGGGCCAGCTCGAGCTCGATGTTTTTGAGAAGCTCACCATCAACGTCGAGGACAACGTCCTCACCGTTTCCCGTCCCGACGACGAGCGTGAGACCCGTGCCCGCCACGGCCTCACCCGCGCCCTCATCCACAACATGGTTGTTGGCGTTTCCGAGGGCTTCGAGAAGAAGCTCGAGCTCGCCGGCGTCGGCTACCGCGTGCAGCAGAAGGGCAAGAACCTCGAGTTCTCCCTGGGCTTCTCGCACCCCGTGATCGTCGAGGCTCCCGAGGGCATCACCTTCGAGGTTCCCGACAACACCCACGTGAACGTCAAGGGTATCAACAAGCAGCAGGTCGGTCAGATCGCCGCTGAGATCCGCGGCCATCGTCCTCCCGAGCCTTACAAGGGCAAGGGTATCCACTATGTTGGCGAGCACATCCGCCGCAAGCTGGGTAAGGCCGCCAAGTAGTCGTTACCGACTCACTCGCATAAGACCAGCACCCCGTTAGGTGCTGGCAAGATCAACCTTTTTAGGAGTTTACGTATGAACAAGCATAAGGCGAAGCTGGAAGGCCTCAAGCGTCGTCAGCGTCGTGTTCGCGGCAAGGTCTCGGGTACCGCCGAGCGTCCGCGTCTTCGCGTGACCCGTACCAACGCCAACATCTATGCCCAGATCATCGACGACAGCAAGGGCTCCAGCCTGACGCTCGTCTCCGCCTCGACCCTCGAGGCCGAGTTCAAGGGCACCCACACCTCGAACAAGGAGGCTGCGGAGAAGGTCGGTCAGCTCGTTGGCAAGCGTGCCATCGAGGCCGGCATCACCAAGGTCGCTTTCGATCGTGGTGGCCGTATCTACCATGGCCGCGTCAAGGCCCTCGCCGACGGTGCTCGTGCCGCCGGTCTCGAGTTTTAGGAGGTATGTAGCACATGGCTCGTAATCAGAAGCAGCAGCGCGAGGCCTCCGAGTTCGAGGAGCGCGTCGTTTACATCAACCGCGTGTCGAAGACCGTCAAGGGTGGTCGTCGCATGAGCCTCGTCGCTCTCGTCGTCGTTGGCGACGGCAAGGGCAACGTCGGCGTTGGCATGGGCAAGTCCGCTGAGGTGCCCATGGCCATCTCCAAGGCGTCTCTCGATGCCAAGAAGAACATGTTCCACGTGCCGGTGACCGAGCAGGGCACCATTCCGCACGAGGTTCTCGGCCACTTTGGTGCCGGCCGCATCATCATCAAGCCCGCTGTCGAGGGTACCGGCGTTATCGCCGGCGGCGCTGTGCGTCCCCTCTTCGAGCTTGCTGGCATCAAGAACGTCCTGTCCAAGTCCCTCGGTACCGACAACGGCCTCAACATCATCAAGGCTGCCGTCGAGGGCCTCAAGGAGCTCTCCAGCCCTGAGGACGTCGCGGCTCGCCGTGGCCTGACGGTCTCCGAGATGTTCGTCGGTAAGGAGAACTAAGCATGGCTGACACCATCAAGATCAAGCAGGTCCGCAGCACCAACGGTTGCAAGCAGGACCAGGTCCGTACTGTCCGTGCCCTCGGTCTCCACAGGATCCGCGAGGTTCGCGAGATTGCTGACAACGAGTCCGTCCGCGGCATGATCTTCAAGGTCAAGCACCTTGTCGAGATTGTAGAGGAGTAGCAAATGCAGCTTCACGATCTTACTCCCGCGCCCGGTTCCACCAAGAACCGCAAGCGCGTCGGCCGTGGCAATTCTTCGGGTCACGGCACCACTTCTGGCCGCGGCCAGAAGGGCCAGGGTTCCCGCTCTGGCGGCACCAAGGGTGCCGGCTTCGAGGGTGGCCAGACTCCGCTGGCTATGCGCCTGCCCAAGCTTCCGGGCTTCCGCAACCCCCGTCGTATCGAGTACACCGCCGTTAACGTTGAGCGTCTCGAGCGTAAGTTCGAGGACGGCGCTGTGATCGACGGTGCCGCTCTTAAGGCCGCTCGCATCACCAAGAGCGAGTTCGAGCCCGTCAAGGTGCTCGGCAATGGTGAGCTCACCAAGAAGTTCACGGTCAAGGTCGACAAGGTCAGCGCTTCTGCGCAGGCCAAGATCGAGGCCGCCGGCGGAAAGGTCGAGCTGCCGTGCTAAATGGTCTTAAGAATGCTTTCCGCATCAAAGAATTGCGCGAAAAGATTCTTTTTACCATAGCTATGCTCGTCGTGTACCGCATTGGTGCGCACGTTCCTGTGCCCGGCATTCCCTTCCAGGGGATGCTGGGCCTTTTCTCGACCGATAACAATTCGGTCGCCGCAGGTGCTATGGCCCTCCTGAATCTTTTCTCTGGCGGCGCGTTGAGCTATGTGTCGGTGTTTTCGCTGGGCATCATGCCTTACATCACCAGCTCGATCATCCTCCAGATGCTCCAGGCCGTCGTGCCTTCCCTGCATGAGCTTGCCCGCGAGGGCGAGGTCGGTCAGACCAAGATTACGCAGTATTCGCGTTACCTCACCCTGGCTCTGGCAATCCTCAACTCCGTGGGTTACCTCTTCCTCTTTAAGAGCTTCGGCATCACCTTTAATGGCGCCGGCGCTCCCGAGATCATCTTCGACCTCATGATCGTCGGTACGCTCACCGCGGGCGCCATGCTGATCATGTGGATTGGTGAGCTCATCACCCAGCGCGGTATCGGCAATGGCATGTCGCTGATCATCTTCGCGAACATCATGGCCGGTCTGCCGCAGGCTATCTTCTCCAGCACCGAGGGCAATGCCGGTGGCATCATCACCATGGTGATCATCTGCGCCATCATCCTGCTGGTTATCCCGCTGATTGTTTTCCTTGAGCGCGGCCAGCGCCGCATCCCGGTCTCCTACGCTAAGCGCGTCGTGGGCCGTCGCATGATGGGTGGCCAGACCACCTACCTGCCCATCAAGGTCAACACCGCGGGTGTCGTGCCGATCATCTTCGCTTCGGCGCTGCTGTACTTCCCGGCTCAGATTGCCGTGTTCTTCCCCGGCATCGGCTGGATTCAGGCAGTTGCCTCCGCGCTTTCGACCGGTTGGCTCAACTGGGTGCTTAACGTTGTCCTCATCGTGTTCTTCGCGTACTTCTACACCTCCATGGTGTTCAACCCCGATGACACGGCCGATAACCTTAAGAAGCAGGGCGGCTTTATTCCGGGCGTGCGTCCGGGTAGGGCTACCGCGGCCTACATCAAGAACGCGCTCAACAAGATCACGCTTCCCAGCGCTGTCTTTTTGGCGCTCATCGCCATCGTGCCTTCGATCATCTTCTCCTTCACGGGTAACCATCTGATCCAGGCATTTGGCGGCACGTCCATCCTCATCATGGTCGGCGTCGTGCTCGACACAGTCGATAAGCTCGAAGGCCAGATCAAGATGTATGATTACGATGGATTCTTTAAATAGGCTAGAGGAGGATTGCTCATGAACCTCGTATTGCTCGGAGCTCCGGGTGCCGGTAAGGGCACCGTCGCACAGGAGCTCGTCGCCGAGTTTGGCGTCGCCCACATTTCCACGGGCGACCTGCTGCGTGCTGCCGTCAAGGGTGGCACCGAGCTTGGTATTCAGGCTAAGAAGTACATGGACGCTGGCGAGCTCGTTCCCGATCAGCTCGTGATCGACCTTGTCAAGGAGCGCCTTGCCGCCGATGACGCCCAGCAGGGCTTCATCCTCGACGGCTTCCCGCGCAACACCGCCCAGGCCGTGACGCTCGATTCCGAGCTCTCCGCCATGGGTCGCGAGATCGACTGCGCCCTTCTGGTCGATGTGGCCCCCGAGGTCATTATCGATCGTCTGTCTTCGCGTCGCACCTGCCGCGCCTGCGGTTACACCGGCACCGCTGCCGATGCTACCTGCCCCAAGTGTGGCGGCGAGATGTATCAGCGCGACGACGACAAGCCCGAGACCATCAAGAACCGTCTCGACGTCTACGAGAAGTCCACGAGCCCGCTCGTCGACTACTATCGTGGCCAGGGTCTGCTCAAGTCGGTCAACGGTGACCAGGCTCGCGAGACCGTGTACGGGGATGTCAAAGAGGCTCTCGGTCTATGATCAAGATTAAGTCTGCAACGCAAATCGAGCAGATGAAGAAGGCAGGAGCGCTATCTAAGATGGCGCTCCGCCACGTTGGAGCCATGGTGCGCCCCGGCGTTTCGACTTTTGAGCTCGATCAGCTCGCGGAGCAGATTATCCGCATGCATGGTGGCATCCCAGCCTTTAAGGGTTACGGCGGGTTTCCCGGAACCATTTGCGCATCGATTAACGATGCCGTGGTCCACGGTATTCCCAACCCCGACATGATCCTGCGCGATGGCGATATCATCTCCATCGATACGGGAGCCGTTGTCGACGGTTGGGTCGGCGATAATGCTTGGACGTTTTTCGTCGGCACCCCCACGCCCGAGGCCAAGGCCCTGTGCGAGGTCACGCGTGATTGCCTTAAGGCTGCCATCGAGCAGGCTGTTCCCGGTAACCATATCGGGGACGTCGGTTATGCCGTTCAGTCCCTCGCCGAGTCTCACGGCTATGGCGTGCTTCGTGATTATGTGGGCCATGGCATTGGCCGCGTGATGCACGAGGACCCCAACGTTCCTAACTATGGAAAGAAGGGGAGGGGCGTTCGCCTCCAGGCCGGCATGGTCATTGCCATCGAGCCGATGGTTACGATGGGTTCCAACCATGTGAGCACGGGCTCCGACGGTTGGATCGTCACGACCAACGACCACCTGCCCGCCGCGCACTACGAGAACACCGTCGCCATTACCAATGACGGTCCGGTGATTCTGACCACGGATGCCCAAGGTGCTTGGTGTTCGCTCCAAGGCGGAGAAATGTAACAAGTTCCACTTAGTTGTGGAGCCATTACGAAGTTATTACGATGCGTGCATACGTGTTGTAGAATACTCAATCGCTGTCGTTTTCTAGAGAAAGATGATTGCTTGTGAAGAAGGAAGACGCAATTGAGCTCGAGGGTACGGTAAAGGAACCGCTGCCCAATGCCATGTTTAAGGTCGAGCTCGAGAACGGTCATTCGGTTCTGTGCAACATTTCTGGCAAGATCCGAATGAATTACATCCGTATTCTCCCCGGTGACAGGGTTGTCGTGGAGCTTTCCCCGTACGACCTGACCCGCGGCCGCATCACCTATCGCTACAAATAGCGGCACGCATACACGCACTCCATTTCCGACTGCAGGCTTAGCTCAACCTACGGTCGGATTGTGTGTGAAGACCAGCCATAGTTTTAAACGCCTGCGGCTGGGCGAGTAGATAGTAGGGAAGTAGTTTGAGCGCTACCGAAAGGAAGAACGATGAAGGTACGTCCTTCGGTCAAGAAGATGTGCGATAAGTGCAAAATCATTAGGCGCCATGGCAAGGTCCTCGTCATTTGCGAGAACCCCCGTCATAAGCAGCGTCAGGGTTAAGAGAGGAGACTACGTTGGCCCGTATTAATGGTGTCGACCTCCCGCGTGAGAAGCGCGTTGAGATCGGTCTGACCTACATTTACGGCATCGGCCGCACCACTGCGACGAAGATTTGCGTCGAGTGCAACGTTAACGTGGATACGCGCGTTAAGGACCTCACCGAGGATGAGGTTAACGCCATCCGCGATTATATCGATAAGAACCAGATCATGGTTGAGGGCGACCTCCGCCGTGAGCGCAACCAGAACGTCAAGCGCCTTATGGACATCGGCTGCAACCGCGGCCTTCGTCACCGCAAGGGCCTCCCGGTCCGCGGTCAGCGCACCCACACTAACGCTCGTACCCGCAAGGGCCCGAAGCGTCAGATCGGTGCTAAGAAGAAGAAATAAGGAGCGCTAGATAGATGGCTACTGCTAAGAAGAACGTTCGCGCTGCCCGTCTGAAGCGCGCGGACCGTAAGAACATTTCCGTGGGCCAGGCTCACATTCGTTCTACGTTCAACAACACGATCGTTTCGATCACCGATCCCCAGGGCAACGTCATTTCCTGGAAGTCGGCTGGCCAGGTGGGCTTCAAGGGCTCCCGTAAGTCCACGCCGTTCGCTGCCCAGATGGCTGCCGAGGCTGCTGCCAAGCAGGCCATGGAGCACGGTATGAAGAAGGTTTCCGTCTTCGTCAAGGGCCCCGGCTCCGGTCGTGAGACCGCCATCCGCTCCCTCCAGGCTGCTGGCCTTGAGGTCTCGAGCATCCAGGACAAGACCCCCATTCCGCACAACGGCTGCCGCCCCAAGAAGCGTCGCCGCGTGTAACTGAAAGGATCGTATCAATATGGCAATCGACAGGACTCCTGTTCTTAAGCGCTGCCGTCAGCTCGGGATCGATCCCGCTGAGCTCGGTTACAGCAGCAAGAAGGAATCTATCCGTCAGCCCAAGCGCCGTCGCAAGGAATCTGAGTACGGCATGCAGCTGCGCGAGAAGCAGAAGGTCAAGTTCATCTATGGCGTTCTGGAGAAGCAGTTCCACGGCTACTTCAACAAGGCCCGCAAAATGAACGGCGTCACCGGTGAGAACCTCATGATCATCCTTGAGTCTCGCCTCGACAACGTCGTCTTCCGTCTTGGCTTCGCCCGCACCCGCAAAGAGGCTCGTCAGTCCGTCCGTCACGGTCACTTCACCGTGAACGGCAAGCGCGTGGACATCCCGTCCTACCGCGTCAAGGCCGGCGACGTCGTCGCTGTCGGCGAGAAGTTCCGTGACCTCCTCCCCATCAAGGAGGCCCTGATTTCCTCCGAGCGCTTTGAGGTCCCTGGCTGGCTCGAGGTCGATATCGAGAAGCTGTCTGGTAACGTGCTCGCTCTGCCGACGCGTGAGCAGATCAGCGGTGATATCAACGAGCAGCTCATCGTCGAGCTCTACTCTAAGTAGTCCATCCGGGCTGCTGAGGCTGGAGGTAATACATGTCAGAATTCATTAGGCCTCAGGTTCAGGTCGAAGAGATCAACGAGACGTCTGCTCGTGTCTCCGTCGAGCCGCTCGAGCGTGGTTACGGCGATACGCTGGGTAACTCCCTTCGTCGCGTTCTTCTGTCCTCGCTCGAGGGTGCCGCCGTCGAGGCTATTCAGATCGATGGTGCGCAGCACGAGTTCATGACCATCCCTAACATGGTCGAGGATGTCACCGACATCGTCCTGAATGTCAAGGGTCTTGTCTTCAGGGCTCTCGGCACGACCGACGAGGCAACCGCCACCATCTCGGTTGACGGCCCTTGCGAGGTCACCGGTGCGGACTTCTTTATTCCGTCCGAGTTTGAGCTGGTCAACCCCGAGCAGCACATTGCTACGCTCACCGAGGGCGGCCATCTCACCATGAGCATGCGCATCGGCTATGGCCGCGGCTATGTCTCTGGCGAGGCCAACAAGCGCGACAACGATCCCATCGGTGTGATCCACGTCGACTCGCTGTACTCGCCGGTTTCCCGTTGCGCCAAGCTCGTTGAGGCTTGCCGTGTCGGTCAGCACACCGACTACGACCGCCTTGTCCTCGAGATCGAGACCAACGGCTCCATCGCCCCGCGCGACGCCGTGGTCCAGGCTGCCAATATCATCAACCAGCATATGGCCGCCTTTATGAACCTTGCCGAGACCCCCGAGGTCGAGGAGGAGGCTTCGATCTTCGCTCCCGAGGTCACCAACGACAACGCCGAGCTGGACAAGCAGATCGAGGACCTGGACCTTTCCGTCCGTTCCTACAACTGCCTTAAGCGCGCCAGCATTCACTCGGTCCGTCAGCTCGTTGAGTTCTCGGAGAACGATCTGCTCAACATCCGTAACTTCGGTGTTAAGTCGATCGAGGAAGTGAAGGACAAGCTTGAGTCCATGGGCCTGAGCCTGAAGGCTTAATGCTTCGCATATTTGAGGAGAAACTAGACCATGCGTCACAACGTTAAGAAGGGCCTGAAGCTCGGCACCGATGCGAGCCACACCAAGGCCATGAAGAAGAGCCTTGCTAAGGCCCTCTTCGAGAACGACCGCATCAAGACCACCGAGACCCGCGCTAAGGCGCTGCGTTCGGTCGTCGACCCGATCATCACTTGGGCCAAGAAGGGCGACCTGCACTCTCGTCGTCTGGCTATCGCCAAGCTCGGCGATAAGCAGCTCGTTGCCGAGATCTTCGACAAGGCTGCCCAGGGCATGTGGCAGGATCGCAACGGCGGTTACACCCGCATCATGAAGCTCGGTAACCGCAAGGGCGACAACGCTCCCATCGTTATCATGGAGCTCGTCACCGAGCCTTGCACGCCTAAGGCCAAGAAGGCTGCTCCGGCCCCCAAGAAGGCCGCTGCTCCCAAGAAGGTCGAGGCTGTCGAGGAGGCTCCTGCTGAGGAGACCGCTGAGTAGACATTCCGTCTGCATAGGCTATATTCGAGGGGTACGTTCGCGTACCCCTCTTTTTTTGTCGCGATACCGTTGCTTGTTTGTTGGGAGCGCCCATGACTGCGCCGTCTGATTTCAATTCGATTTCCGAGCTTGACGCCACGCTCGTATTTCGCGTGGCCTATGATGGCTCGTCGTATAGCGGATTTGCCGAGCAGCCGGGACAGACGACGGTTGCGGGTGAGCTACGTCGAGCCATCGAGACGCTGCTTCGCCGCCCGATTGATCTGACTTGCGCGGGGCGTACCGATGCCGGCGTACATGCCGTGGCTCAGTACATCAGCGTGCCCGTAACGGACGCTGAGCTCGCGTGTACGCGCCGTAGGTGGCTGCGGGCTATGGATGCCCTGCTGCCCAAAGATATCGCCATAAACGAGGTCTACAAGGCTCGTAAGGGCTTTTCTGCGCGCTTTGACGCGCGCTCTCGCACTTACACCTATCGCATTGCCGATCGCGATGCGCGGCCCGTGCTGTCACGCGGTGCTGTGTGGTGGCATCGCTATCCCCTCGACGTCGATGCGATGGCGGCCGCTTGCCCTGCGCTTTTGGGCGAGCAGGACTTTAAAAGCTTTTGCAAGGTTGCCTCTGCCGTGGGCAAACCTACGCACCGCTGCGTAATGCGCGCCGAGTTTGGCCATGAGGTTGCGTTTGGCGAGGACATCCTGACGTTTACCATCGAGGGCAATGCGTTTCTGCATTCGATGGTCCGCACGATCGTGGGCACGCTTGTCGAGATTGGCATGCATCGCCGTGAACCCGAGTGGATGCGCGAGGTAATTGATGCCTGCGATCGCTCCGCTGCTGGTCCTACGGCGCCTGCATGCGGTCTTACCTTTATGGGCGTGGACTACGACCCAACCGAGCTTGTGGCGCTCGATTAGGGAAGTGACTGCCTGACGGCGATCTTTGTGTGCGGTGCCTGTGAGCGGGGCGTGTGCAACATCTGTTCTTGACGTGCATCGCGACGGGCGACCATCCGCATTAAATGACGGGGTGTACCATGAACGACAGTTTGTTAATGGCTGTCGAGAGGACGGAAAACTTGGTTCGACGTGGTTCGCATCCGCGACTTTCGGTGATCCTGATTGTTGAGGGTTCGCCCAGCTATGCGATGCGCGCCCTCGAGAGTGTCCAGAACCAAGACCTCTACGATTTGCAAATTGTCGTCGTTTGCCGCGGCGTGGTGGCTGGTGTGCACCATTCGCTCGAAGTTGCCGCCGACAGGGACATTCATATTGATTTGATTGATATTGAGGACCCAGCGCCTGACGCCTGCCTGCGTGCCGGCTTTGCGGCTTCGCGCGGCTCCCAGATCATTGCGATGAATGCCAATGAGTGGTTTGCGCCGCAGTCCCTTTCGCAGATGGTCGAAAGCTCCTGCGACGCTTCGGCTGACATCGTGTTTCCCTCTGTTTCGCTCGATCGCTACGATGTTCACCGCGAGCGTCATTCCCGAGTTTTGGACGCGACATCCGTTTCTGAAGATGAGGACCAGGCGGCTTGCCTGACCCTATTGGTCTCCTGTGGTTTAATCCGACAGACCTCTGGCGTGCTGTATGATCGCGTCCTCTTTGAGGCGTGCCTTGCGCATGGCGATGCATTTCGCACGGTGTCTTTTTTGACGTTCGCGCTTTCGCAGACAAAGCGCGTTTCGGGATGTGGCCGTGCCCGTTTTCACGCAGTGGCGCCGTCGATTACGGAGACGTTTGACCCCACGATGTTTGCCAGGCTTTCTGATGATATCGGGGCGCTCGACAGGCTTGTCGACTCGCTTGCCGTCGCGGGCGGTAGCGATCAGTTGAAACTGGTCTGCCAGCGGTATTACTACGCCGGCCTGGTTGCCTGCATCGAAAATTTGTGTCTGAGCCCCCATGGGGTGTCTTCAATAGAGCGTTCGGCCCGTTTGCATGATATGCTCGAAGCACAGCGTACCCGTCAGATGGTTGCGGCCCTTAAGGGCAATCATCGTGGTCTAGGTCTGCTCTATGGTTCGATAGCCAGCGCCAAGCCCACGCGGTGTGCGTTGTATACGCATCTGGCGGCCTTTTTCAATCGTTCGGGCGCCAAGACTGTCTAGTAGCGTGATTTTCGAAATAAATTGCATGGAATTGTTTCGAAATGCGTTCTTATTCACTAAAACCCTCAAATAGCGCTAAACTATTCAATCACTAAGTGATTGTCTCCGCAATCTTTTGGAGTGAGGTTTTGTATGGCCAAAAAACGCAATGGGCGCCAGGATGCCATTAGAGATATTGTTCGCAATAAGGACGTACGTACGCAGCGCGTTTTGGTAGACGAGCTTCGCGCCATGGGTTTCGATTGCACGCAGGCGACCG
This sequence comes from Collinsella sp., assembly GCA_036426035.1. Lineage (GTDB taxonomy): Bacteria > Actinomycetota > Coriobacteriia > Coriobacteriales > Coriobacteriaceae > Collinsella. The sequence continues at coordinate 2,103 of JAXJPE010000067.1, read as the reverse complement.
TTTCGCGCGATATCGCGGACATGGGACTGCGTAAGCTCCCCGAGGGCATCTATGTCCTTGCCGAGGACCTGCATCTGCAGCGCATGGTTTCCGAGTTGGTTACCGGCGTACTGCGCACCGATAATCTGGTTATGATCAAGGCACAGCCCGGTACGGCTTCTGGTATTGCAGCAGCTGTCGATGCTGCGGAGCTGCCCGACGTGCTCGGCTCGCTTGCCGGCAACGACACGATTTTGGTCATTGCGCAGACGGCCGAGGACGGCGAGCGCCTTGAGGCGCTCATCAACAAGCTGAGTAACTCTCGCAAGTAGGGGAGTAGCGGCACTGCTACTGCGCCGATTGTTGCTATAGGTAATTGCCGAGGGCGTTGACGAAGGTCGGCGCCCTTTTTGCATGCCGGCGCCTGTTGCCTTATCGGTCCTGCAGCCGGCGCCGTCGTGGCATCTTGCGGCATCTGCCGAAATAAAGAAGCGCCCGAGCAGCGTACGTGCTGCTCGGGCGCCTTGGTGCCAGTCGTCCTTTGCGCTTACTGGCCCGTAGAGGGGTCGGGCGTGGGCGTGGGCGTAGGATCGGGGGTAGGCGTCGGCGTGCCACCGTCGCCGCCCGTGCCACCGTCGCCACCCGTGCCACCGTCGCCACCCGTCGTACCGCTATCGCCGGTGGTGTTGCCGCCCGGGGTTTCAGTGGTCGTGGTTGTCGTTGTGGTGGTTGTGGTGGTCTCTTCCTTTTCCTCTTCTTTTTCCTTGTCTTCGTCCTCTTTGTCTTCCTTTTTGTTGTTTGTGCCGTAGAACTTCCAGACGTTATTGTTCTTGTACGTGGGGGCCGTTCCGGTCGCGAACTCCTCGCGCTCGGTTCCGGCCAAAACAGTGTTCATGAACTTCTTAAAGACGGGCAGGTTGGTGCTGTCGCCCAGCAGGTCCGAACCGTACTTTTGGATGGGAATCTCGCCTGCGGAATAACCGGTCCACAGGGCGCATGCCAGTTGCGGCGTGTAGCCGCAGAACCACAGGTTGGTGGTGTTGTCGGTGGTGCCCGTCTTGCCGGCATAGGGCTGGTTGACGCTCAGCGCGCCGGCGGCACCCGTGCCGCTGCCCTGCATGACGCCGGATAGAACGTCGGTAACCGCGGCAGCCTCGCCTTCGGTTAGCACCTGCGTGGGATTGTCGGTGTGCTGGTACAGAACCGAGCCGGTACGCGAGTCGATCTCAGTGATGGCGATCGGCTGGCGATAATAGCCGCCGTTGGCAAAAGTGGCGTAGGCCGATGCCATCTCGAGCGGCGAGATGGACCCGGTGCCGAGCGTCATGACGGGAACGTCCTCGATATTGTCCTTGGCGGGATCGATGCCGAGCTTTTTGACGAGCGACATGATCTTGTTGTTGCCGATGGCTTCTGCCACCTGAATGTAGCCGGTGTTGGATGAGTATGCCGTTGCCTGCTTAAGCGTGATGTTGCCATAGCTCTGGTTGGCATAGTTTTGCACCTTGGTCGTGGTGCCCTTGGCTGTAAGAGGCGAGTTGCAGTTGAGGGTGACGTTGGGGTTCATGCCGTTTTGGATGGCAGTTGCCAGCGTAAAGGCCTTAAACGTGGAGCCCACGGGGCGCTTTGCCGTAGCGTGGTTCACGTGATTCTCGTCGGCGTTGTAGTCGTAGCCGCCCACCATGCACTTGATGTAGCCGGTCTTGGGGTCAACGACGACCATGCCCATGTCCAGGCCGTCGAGCGAAAGCGTGTCGAGCTGCGAGCGCACAGCCTCCTCGGCCACCTGCTGCATGGTGGGGTCGATGGTGGTCTTGACGGTCAGACCGCCCTTAAAGAGCACGTCGGTGGAGAACTCCTGCTCAAGCAGCTGCTTAACGTAGGAGACAAAGTAGGGCTGAGAGTACACATCGACGCCACTGCCCGAAATCTCGGTCACGTTAAGCGTGATGGGCTCAGCCTGTGCGGCATCGTGCTCTTCCTGCGTGATGTGGCCCAGACGCAGCATGTTGTCCAGAACCTTATTGCGGCGGGACAGCGCCAAGTCGGGATTAACCGTGGGGTCGTACTGCGAGGGCGAGTTGGGAAGGCCGATGAGCAGCGCGGCCTCGCTCAGGGTGAGGT